>NZ_CDWRCL010000168.1:0-9140 GCF_977927575.1 Frankia sp. CcCS3 | reverse complement strand
CCGTCCAGGCCCGCGCCGCGCCGCCCAGGGACCGGGCCACCATGGCCGCCCGGGTCGCCCGGGGCTCGACCGCGATCAGGGCCGGCCTGTCCGGTGGACCCAGCCTGTCCGGCAGACCCAGCCTGTCCGATGAGGCGGAGCCGCCGAGCAGCGCGGCGAGCAGGGCCGCCTTCCCGCCGGGACCCGCGCACAGGTCGACGGTCAGCCCGAGGTCGCGGCCCACCGTCGCCGCGCGGGCCAAGGCCAGGGTGACGAGCTGGCTGCCCTCGTCCTGCGCGGCGGCCGCGCCCGCGGCCACGGCGGGCAGCCCCGCCGGGTCCCCGCCGTCGAGGCGTACCGCATACGGCGAATAGGAGCCGGGCCGGGCGGTCAGACCTGCTTGCGCGGCCTCAGCGAGCAGCTGGTCACGGTCCACCCGGCCCGGGCGGGCGACCAGGTGTACCGCGGGTCGGGCGTCGTCTGCCTCCAGCGCGGCGCGGGTCGCCGTGAGGTCGCCGGCCAGGGCCTCCGCGACGACCTCGACGATCCAGCGGGGATGCGTCGTCACGACCGCCAGGTGACCGACAGGGTCGACGTCGAACTGCGGCGCGGACAGCATCGTGGCGAGATCGCCGCCGGTCTCGGCTACCCGGGCGGCCACCCGACGCAGCACGGCGTTCGCAAAGCGGACCGGGCGCTCGCCGCTCGTCGTGCGGACCAGCTCGACGGTGCTGGCCACGGCCGCGCGGGCCGGGACCCTGGTCCGCAGCAGCTGGTAGGCGCCCAGGCGCAGCGCGTCGCGCACCGGCGGGTCGATGGTGTGGACGGGTCGGCTCGTCGCCGTGTCGAGCACCCCGTCGAGGGTTCCCTGCGCGCGCAGGGAACCGTAGGCGAGCTCCGTGACGAACCCGCGGTCCCGGGCGGACAGTCCGCTGCCCGCCAACAGGGACGGCAGCAGCAGGTTGGCGTAGGAGCCGCGCTCGTCCACCGCCCGAAGCACCTCCCAGGCCAGCAGCCGCGGCCGGTCGACGCTTGACGCTGGCCGGGGCCCACGGGTGCCCGGCGAACCGGCCGATCTCACGACGTTCCTCCACTGACTGGCATCGCGCCGGCCGGGCCACCGCCGGCCGGGCCACCGCCGCCGGCGCCGGCAGCGGTCCGTGCGCCGATCTCGCCGAGGGTCTCCCCCTCGGCGATCCGGACCCCGCGGGCCCAGGCGGCGGCCGCCATCGGGCCTCGTCCCTCGGGACGTACCTCGCCGAGGAGCACCGGGCTTGTGCCCGTGCCGACCGCCACGTCCCCGCCGGGGAGCACCATGATCTGACCCGCCGGCAGCCCGGCGGGCATCACTACCGGCCCGGCCGACCGACCGGGCACCGCGCCGAGGCGCACCGGGCCGATCTTGAGCCGCCGGTCGCGGAACGTCGTCCAGGCTCCCGGCGCGGGAGTGGCGGCCCTCGCCAGCCGATCCACCGCGATCGCCGGCTTCGTCCAGTCGATCCGGGCCTCCTCGACGGTCAGCTTCGGCGCGAAGGAGATCCCCTCGGCGGGCTGGGCCACGGGCCGTACCGTCCCGTCGGCGATGCCGTCCATCACCGCGACCAGCAGCCCGGCGCCGGCCTCGGCGAGCCGGTCCAGCAGGTCACCGGAGGTATCCGTCGGCCGAACCCGCTCGGTGAGGACACCGTAGACCGGACCGGAGTCCATCGCCGGTTCGATCTGGAAGACGCTCGCGCCGGTCAGGTCGTCCCCGGCGAGCAGGGTGCGCTGCACCGGAGCCGCCCCGCGGTAGGCCGGCAGCAGGGAGAAGTGCAGGTTCACCCAGCCGTGGCGGGGAATAGCGAGCGCCGCAGGCGGTAGCAGCGCGCCGTAGGCCACCACCGGGCAGCAGTCGGGCGCGAGGCCGGCAAGCGTGGCCAGGAACTCCGGGTCCCGGGGCCGGTCCGGGCTCAGCACCGGGATGCCGGCCTCGTCGGCCAGGACGTGGACGGGGGGCGGCTTCACCTTCCGCCCCCGCCCGGAGGGCCGATCGGGCCGGGTGACAACCGCGACCACGTCATGGCGCGGGCTGTCGATCAACGCCCGCAGGCTGGGCAGAGCCACCGCCGGGGTACCGGCGAAAACAAGACGCATACGCGAAGCACCGATCCGTCGCGACGTCATTGCCGACGCCGTGACCGTCTCCGGGGGTCATCGATCCGAGGTGTCCGACCGGGCCGGGACCATCCCGCCGTTCTCCGGCCGGGAGTACGGGCTGACGTCCACAGGCCTGTCGCCGCCGACGACCGTACCCCGCCGGCGCTCGGAGGTGGCGGACGGCCGCGGTCCGGGCCGGGCCCGCGACCGGGGATCATGAGCCATGGCGCGAAGCCGGCCGTGGTGTGCGGGGCCACGCCAGGCGGTGCGAACCAGACCACGCCGGCGCTACCCGAGGACCAGGGGGTCGAGCTGGATCCGTAACCGGCCGGTGGTTCGCCGGGTCGCGAGGACGCCGCGAGCGGATCGCAGCGAGGCCGCCAGAGCCGCGCCGCGCTCGCGCCGGACCCGGATCAGGACCCGTTCGATCTCCTCGGGGCCGGAGGTGGCGCTGTCGGGGCCGCGCTGCCCGGCGCCCACGGCGGACGGATCGCCCTGGTTCGCGCCGTCGAGAACGGCCCGCGCGGACGGTGCGGGGGGCAGCGGTACCGGCCCGAGCACATCGGCGCCGTCGGGAAGCTCGACGGCGGCCAGCAGCTCCGCGACCGCCGCGGCGGTGCCCGCTACGGACGCCATCCGGGTCGCCGGCGGGAACCCCAGCTCCGCCCGCTCGTCGGCCTCCCGGGCGACGAACGTGCCGGGATCCCAACGGACGAGCGCCTGGACCGGCCCGAGTCCGGCGTCGGCCGCGACGATGACCCGCCCCCCGCGCGCGGCGGGCCGGGCGAGCGCGGCGGCGGCGGTCCACCGGCGCAGAGTCTCCTCCCCCGCACGCAGGTCGGGACGGCCCAGCAGAGCCCAGCCGTCGAGGAGCAGCACCGCCCCATAGCCGCCGTCCGCCACGGGCTCCGCCCCCGGGGTCGAGATGACGAGGGCCGGTTCGGCGGGCACGGTGGCGAGCACCCCGTCCCGGCCGGAGGTGCGGACCGGGACGCCGGGAAAGGCCCGCCCCAGTTCCTCCGCCGTACGACGATCTCCCGTCACCGAGGCGCGCAGCCGCGGGCCCGAACAGGACGGGCAGTGCCAGACCGCCGCGGCGACCGGACGGCCGCACCACCGGCAGGAGAGCGCACCACCGCCCGCCGCCCGGCCCAGCGGCCCCTGACAGTGCGGGCACCGGGCGGGCCGCCGGCAGGCCGCGCAGGCCAGTGACGGCTGATATCCCCTCCTCGGCACCTGGACCAGTACCGGCAGACCGGCCGCCAGCGCATCCCCGGCGGTCCGCACCGCGAGGGAGGGCAGCCTCGCCGCCCGGGCTGCGGGGTCACGGGCGTGTTCGAGGTCGGAGCCGGTGGCCTCGGCCCGGGGAGCCAGCGCGCGTACCTGCTCCCGGGGCAGCACCACCGGGTGCGCCCACCCCGTGCGCACCAGCGCCTCGGCATCCGTCGACGGGCAGAACCCGCCGATCACGAGCGCGCACCCCTGGAGCCGGGAGCGCAGGACGGCGACGTCTCGGGCGTGCGGGTACGGGGCCAACGGCTCAGCATGCAGGTCGTCACCGTCATCCCACACCACCACCAAGCCGAGCTCGGCCACGGGCGCGAACATCGCCGCGCGGGTACCCACCACCGCCCGCGCCTGTCCGCGGCTGACCGCAAGGAACGCGCGATACCGCCGGGCCGGGCCTAGATCGGCCCGCAGTGCGATGGTGGTCTCCCGACCGACCGCGGCGACCATCGCCGCCTCGACCCGATCGACATCACGATGATCGGGTACGACGACGAGTACGCCGCGACCGGACGCCGCCGTAGCGGCGGCCGCGGTGGCAATCATCTCCGGCCAGGCGGGGCCGGGCGGGGCCCACCAGACCGCCCTCGGTGACCTGCCCGCAGCCAGGGCGGTGAGCATCGACGGACCCGTGGGATAGCGGCCCCACTCGCCGGGTTCCGGCGGCACAGCCTCAAGCCCCGGCGGCACAGCCTCAAGCCCCGGCGGCACAGCCTCAAGCCTCGGTGAGACAACCTCCGCCCGGCCGTGGCGGGGAGGCACGGCGAGCCGGAGGACGTCGGCCAGCGTGCCGGCGTAACGATCGGCAACCGCGCGGGCGAGTTTCGCGACGGACTCGGACAGCACAGGCTCCGGCGAGATCGACCGGGCCAGCGGCGCGAGCTGACCGGAATGGTCGGAACTCTCGCGACGCTCCAGCACGAACCCGTCGACCAGCCGGCCCGCGAACCGGACCCGGACCCGGGACCCCGGCACCGCCAGGTCAGCCAGGTCCGCCGGCACGAGGTAGTCGAAGGGGCGGTCGAGATGGGCGAGCGGAGTGTCGACGGCAACCCGCGCCACCGGCAGCCGCGCGGCGAGCGGCCGCGGCGAACCGGGACCCGCGGAGCGCGAAATTCCCGACCGCGAAGCCCCTGACCGCGAAGCCCCCGACCGGGCACCCCCCGGGCCGGCCGCTGACGGGCTGAGGCCGGGGAGGGTGCCGGGGTGCTCGGTCATGACGGCATTCGTACCAGCCGCCTACGACATCCTCCGACCCCGTTCATCCTCCGACCCCGTTCCCTCGCCGGGACGGCGACCGGCGGGACACGACCTCCCCGATCTCCCGATCCGCTCCCGGGACCCGCGTGACAGGGGTCCCGGGGGGGCGGGAGACGAGCGTCGGGTCAGCCCTTGACGGCGCGCTGGAGAGCCTCGGCGCGTGCGGTGGACTCCCAGGTGAAATCGAGCTCGGGGCGACCGAAGTGGCCGTAGGCGGCCGTCTGGGCGTAGATCGGCCGCAGCAGGTCCAGATCCCGGATGATCGCTGCGGGACGGAGGTCGAACACGCTCGTCACCGCGTCCTGGATCTGGATGTCCGGGACGGTTCCGGTGCCGAAGGTCTCCACGAACAGGCCGACCGGCTGCGCCTTGCCGATCGCGTACGCCACCTGGACCTCGCAGCGGCTGGCGAGACCCGCGGCGACGACGTTCTTGGCGACCCAGCGCATCGCGTACGCGGCGGAGCGGTCGACCTTGGACGGGTCCTTGCCGGAGAAGGCGCCACCGCCATGGCGGGCGTAACCGCCGTAGGTGTCGACGATGATCTTACGGCCAGTCAGGCCGGCGTCACCCATCGGGCCGCCGATCTCGAACCGGCCGGTCGGGTTGACCAGCAGCCGGCGCCCCTCGGTGGCGATCTCGAGCAGGGCTAGCTCCGGCTCGACGACGTACTCGGCGATGTCCGGCGCGAGCAGAGTGTCCAGGTCGATATCGGCGGCGTGCTGGGAGGAGACGACGACCGTGTCGAGCCGGGCCGGCTTCCCGTCGACGTACTCGATGGTCACCTGGGTCTTGCCGTCCGGGCGCAGGTAGCCGACCTGGCCCTCCTTGCGGACCGCGGACAGCCGCCTGGCGAGGCGGTGCGCCAGCGCGATCGGCAGCGGCATGAGCTCAGGGGTCTCGTCGCAGGCGAACCCGAACATCAGGCCCTGGTCGCCGGCGCCCTGCCGGTCGAACTCGTCGTCGGCGGAACCCTCGACGCGGGTCTCGTGCGCCGTGTCGACGCCCTGGGCGATGTCCGGGGACTGCGCGCCGATCGACACGCTGACGCCGCAGGACGCGCCGTCGAAGCCCTTCTTGGAGGAATCGTAACCGATCTCCAGGATGCGCTCGCGGACGACGGAGGCGATGTCGACGTAGGTCTTTGTGGTGACCTCGCCGGCGACGTGGACCTGACCCGTCGTGATGAGTGTCTCCACGGCGACCCGGCTCTTCGGGTCATCCTTGATCATGGCATCGAGAATCGAGTCGCTGATCTGATCGGCGATCTTGTCCGGATGCCCCTCGGTGACGGACTCGGACGTAAACAGGCGCGTCGCCACTGGATTAACCCCCTGGGTGATCCGGTTGATTCCGACGAAGCTTACCGAGGTGCCGCGAGGGGTACACGCAGCGCCTCGGCGGGCGTTCCATCGGTCCGATCGGCCGTAAGGCCGACCACGAGGTCGAGGATCCGATGCGCGAGGAGGTCCTTGCTCGTGCGCTCGATGGCCGTCTCGCCACCGCGGGGGTCCAGTACCATGGCGGCGTTGTGTTCCACCTCGAATCCGAGGCCGGCGCCGACCTCGTTGACCACGAGCAGGTCGACCGGCTTGCGCGCCAGTTTGGCCCGGGCGTGGTCGAGTACCCCCCCGCCGGGGCCGCCGGTCTCGGCGGCGAAACCGACGAGAACCTGACCGGGCCGGCGGTTCGCCAGCAGCTCGGCCAACACGTCGGGATTCGCCACGAGCGGGATGGAGCCCGGGGCCGCAGACTCCTTCTTGATCTTGTAGACCTGTGGCGCCCCGGGGCGGAAGTCGGCGACCGCGGCCGCCATGACGACCACGTCCGCCGAGGGCGCGACCTCGTGGACCCGATCGCGCAGCTGCGCCGCGGAGGTGACCGGGATCGTGCGGGCGCCGGCGACCTCGGGCAGCGCGACGTTCGCCGCCACCACCGTGACGGAGGCTCCCCGCGCCACGGCCGCCCTGGCCACGGCGTACCCCTGACGGCCGCTCGAGGCGTTGCCGAGGAACCGGACGGGGTCGAGGTACTCCCGGGTGCCGCCGGCCGTGACCAGGACATGCCGGCCGGCCAGATCGGGCCGCACCCCGGCCGCACCCCGGGCCAGCACCGCCATGCCGAGCGCGGCGATCTCCGCCGGCTCCGGCAGGCGGCCCGGACCCGAGTCGGCGCCGGTCAGCCGGCCCACCGCCGGCTCGGCCACCACCGCTCCCCGCGCCCGCAGGGTCGCCACGTTCGCCCGGGTGGCCGGGTGCTGCCACATCTCGGTGTGCATCGCCGGCGCGTAGACGACCGGGCAGGTCGCCGTCAGCAGGGTGCCGGTGAGCAGGTCATCGGCGCGCCCGGCGGCCGCGCGGGCCATCAGGTCCGCGGTGGCCGGCGCGACGAGGACGAGGTCGGCCTCGCGGCCGATCCGGACATGGGCGACCTCGTCCGTGTCGTCCCACACTTCCGTGGTGACCGGGTTCCCCGACAGCGCCGCCCAGGTCGTCGCGCCGACGAACCTCAGCGCCGACGGCGTGGGCACCACCCGGACCTCGTGGCCGGACTCGGTGAACCGGCGGAGCACCTCCACCGCCTTGTAGGCGGCGATGCCGCCCGCCACACCGAGCACGACCCGGGGACGCCGAGGGCCGGGCCCGGTGCCGGACAGCCCGGTGCCGGATCGCTCAGCGTCGAGCATCTCAGCGTCAGGCATCTCGGTCATCGTCCTATATCAGGAGACCGGCGGGAGGCTGTCGGTGACGGTCTCGTGGGTGAGCAGGCCGGCGTTGATCTCACGCAGCGCGATCGACAGCGGCTTCTCCTGCGCGTTGGTCGTCTCGACCAGCGGGCCGACGTACTCCAGCAGACCCTCACCGAGCTGCGAGTAGTAGGCGTTGATCTGACGAGCTCGCTTCGCCGCGTAGATGACCAGGCTGTACTTCGAGTCGGTCGCCTCGAGGAGCTCGTCGATGGGGGGGTTGGTGATGCCTTCGGGATGGGCGACGGTACCGGCCACGATGTCCTTCCGGAATGGGACGTCCGAGGCGGCTGCGCCGTCCGGACAGTGCAGAGCGCAGGCTGCGCGGGGCAGGGCGGGCTGCGCGGAGGAGGCTGTACGGAGATGTCGGCTGCGCGGGCGACCGGTGGGCCGGACCTACGAGCCGATCATCAATGCTACCAAGCGGGCCGCCGCGGACCGCACGTCGTCATTCACGATCACGTCGTCGAACTCCGTCTCGGCCGCGAGTTCGATGCGCGCCCGGTCCAGCCGGCGGGCGATGACCTCGGGTGACTCGGTCCCCCGACCGGTCAGCCGACGGACAAGCTCGTCGAAGGTGGGCGGGGCGAGGAAGACGAAACGGGCCTGTGGCATCGCCGAGCGCACCTGCCGGGCGCCCAGCAGCTCGATCTCCAGCAGGCAAGGCACACCTGCGGCGAGCCTTTCGAGAAGCGGGCGGCGGGGGGTGCCGTAGGCGTGTCCGGCAAACATCGCGTGCTCGACGAACTCCCCGGCTTTGACCATCCGGACGAACTCCTCGGCGTCGACGAAGTGGTACTCGACACCGTCGGTCTCACCCGGACGCGGTGGCCGCGTGGTGGCACTGACCGAGACCCAGACCTCGGGGTGACGTTCCCGGACTGCCGCGACGACGGTGCCCTTCCCGACTCCGGACGGCCCGGACAGCACTGTAAGACCCACGGGCACCACGATAGGATCTCTCGGTCAGTCGGCGCGCACGGTCATCAGTCCCCGAAGGACACGAGGACGGGACTGGTTTCCCAGGGACGGCCGGATCGGGGGAGGTTAAAGAATGCCGCCCCCGATCCGACCGGAAGGAAGGGCGACATCGCCGGAAGAATGTGAGTGACGCCACCCTCCCGTCAACGCCGCTACCCGCCGTAACCATGATCCGGGTTGGCGGAGTGGTTTCCCACCCCACCGGATCAGGCCATGCCGAACTCCTCGAGGAGTGCGGCACGCTGCTTGGCGCCGAGTCCCCGCAGCCGGCGGGTCGGACTGATCCCGAGCCGTTCCCGGATCTTCTGGGCGCGTACGCGCCCCACTCCGGGAAGCGACTCCAGAACAGCCAAAACCTTCATCTTGCCGACGACCTCATCAGCCTCGGCCTGTTCCAGGACGGCGGCCAGAGTGGTCTCCGCCTTCTTCAACCGCTCCTTGAGTTCCGCACGCTGCTTACGAGCCAACGCTGCTTTCTCGAGGGCGGCGGCCCTCTGCTCGGGCGTTAGGGGCGGCAGGGGCACGGGTACGCCTCCTCAATTCGGTGATCGCGCCGCGCAAACTAGCGAGGAAGGGGCTCCTCAGTCCAGCCTTGGCCATAACACTCTGATGCGAACATATTGTCAGCACAAGAGAAGGCTTTGACGGACGAAAGGGGTGGCCCACTCGTGCCGCACCCTTTCGGTCTACGGCGGCCCCACCGTACCGCTTCGTACCGCACCAGGACGAACACACCCTGGTCCCCTCGGCC
>NZ_CDWRCL010000167.1:8982-9560 GCF_977927575.1 Frankia sp. CcCS3 | reverse complement strand
GGCCTGCACGGTGATGCGGACCGGACGGTATGACGGACTCGTGAATCCATGGTCACCTCGTCCGAGATGGGTGCCGGAACCGCCATGATGGGGGCCCGTGCCCCGAGGTCGGAGCCGTCGGGATCGTCCGATCCCGGCAAGATATCCGATTTTACACGGATGTTCGGTTCGTTCAGGTTGTCTCGCCCGCCCGGGTCCTTCGCTGCGTCAAGGGGACGTAATGAAGTAACAAATACGTGATCGAGAGCATCATCGCAGGTCACAGGCCTGTGGAGGGTTCGAAACGCGCAAGTTATTTCATTTCGACTCCCAAGGCCATCCGTTTTGCAAAGCTATCTATTTTGTGGGAGCCCCCCGGTTCGCCGGGGTGACCGGGATCCGGGGTGGCGGCCGGCGCTTGGGCTCCTGTGGAGCAACCGGAGTCGGTTGGTGACCGACGTCACGGTCGGCGTCGGCCATGGATTACCAGATCTTTACCGGTCCTGTGTAGCTGTGGGTGGCCGATACTAGAGACGCTTGACACTCGAATACCAGTCGTCATGCTCACGTGATAAGGGTTGAATTGTCCATAGGAGTCG
>NZ_CDWRCL010000167.1:0-8604 GCF_977927575.1 Frankia sp. CcCS3 | reverse complement strand
CCCCATAACCAGCAGCGCCGGATCTTCCGCCGATGCCTGTGACGGCCGCTACCGGATCGGTGACGTTGCCACCCTGGTGACCTTGTCCCTGCGTACCGCCCACTTCTACGAGGATGCTGGCCTGCTCGCGCCGGTAGGCCACACAGCGGGTGGTTTCCCGCTGTACGACGACGACGCACTCGACCGTTTTTTCCTCATTAAGAAGATGAAACCGCTGGGGTTCACGCTCGAGGAGATGCGGTCTCTCATCACATTGCGTGAGCGGATCGGCCAGCCCGATCTTGCCCCAGATCATCGCAGGGAACTGCGGGAACGGCTGAGAACCTGGGTTACCCTGGCCGAGGAGAAGCTCGCATCCCTGCAGGAACAGGTGCGCCTCGCCGAGGACTTCATGATTGGCCTGCGGGACGATACCGCCCGGTCGCTGCGGGAAAGCCCGGATCGCCGGGACGTCGTTGATCAATGCGATCTTGGTCCCGGTCGCCTGGACAGCTCGTTCCTCGATTTTCTCGATGATCCCTTCGGGCCCGAGGAGAACTGACCCGGCCCGCTCTACCCGGCCCACCCGGGCCATCCGGGCCGGCATCACGAGGCACAGCGCCCCCCACCGGCCTGGCCGCGGTGGCGTGACCTCATGTCCCGTGGTGCCTCATGTCCCGTGGTGGTCGAGCCGCGCTGCTGGAGATCGGTGACGGTCCGGGGCTGGGGTTCGTCACCAAACTGCGGCCTTCCCAGGCAGGGACACCCTCCGGCGGTCGGCTCGACACGGGTCGAGGGTCGGCGGGTGCCGCCCGGGTGGACCGGACGATCCGGCGGGGGCGCCACGGGATCCGGGACTGGCCGGGCAGGCGTCGTCGTCCGGTATCCCCTTGGGGAAGGTCGCTGGAGTCGTTCCACGGGACGTCGCGTCTGCCGTGAGCAGATCTGCCGCCAGCAGATCAGCGCCATGGGCGCGGATTTCCCGGCAACGCTGGTGACGCCGGCCCATCGTGCTCGCACCCATTCCCGACGGCCGGCGGGAGGACGTACCATGATCGAATCTTTTCCGCGCCTCACGCAGGCCGGGCCGGGGGGTCCGCACCGGGCTACCGCGCAGGCCGCTGCACCCGGGCTCGGCTCCGCGGACGACCAGGTGTTCAGCCGGCTCCTCGAGAACCGGATCGTGTTCCTTGGTTCCGTGGTCGAGGACGCGGTGGCCAACGCGATCAGCGCCAAGCTGCTGCTGCTCGCCGCCGAGGATCCCGCGGCCGACATCTACCTCTACATCAATTCGCCGGGTGGCTCGGTGTCCGCCGGCATGGCGATTTATGACACGATGCAGTACGTCGGAAACGACGTGGCGACGGTCGCGCTGGGTCTCGCCGGTTCGATGGGGCAGTTCCTGCTCTGCGCCGGCACGGCGGGCAAGCGATACGCGCTGCCCCATGCCCGGATCATGATGCACCAGCCGCACGGCGGCATCGGCGGCACCGCTGCTGACATCTCTATCCAGGCCGAGCAGATGCTGTACACCAAGCGCACGCTGCAGGAGCGAATTGCCTTCCACACCGGGCAGACCGTCGAGCAGATCGAGACCGACTCCGACCGGGACCGGTGGTTCACGGCCGAGGAGGCCAAGGAGTATGGTCTCGTCGATCACGTGGTCGCCCGGGTGGATCAGGTACCCAGTGTGGTCAGTGGAGCGGGCATCGGTCTGCGGCGGGCGGGCCGCACCGGTTTCGGCCCCGGCGGCGGGAGCGGGCGATGACCGGGCGGCCTCCCGCCGCGAGCGGGATCATGCTGGGCGGCGGTGCACCGAGGGCCCGTCACGTCCTGCCGAACATCGTGGAACGGACCTCCCGCGGTGAGTACTCGATGGATCCGTACTCGAAGCTGCTCAAGGAGCGGATCGTCTTCCTCGGTGTGCAGATCGATGATGTGTCGGCGAACGACGTGATGGCGCAGTTGCTGTTCCTGGAGTCCGAGGATCCCGACCGGGATATCTCGATCTACATCAACTCGCCGGGTGGGTCGTTCACGTCGTTGACGGCGATTTACGACACGATGCAGTTCGTGCGGCCGGACATCTCGACGATCTGCATGGGGCAGGTGGCGTCGGCGGCGGCGGTGCTGCTGGCGGCGGGCACGCCGGGGAAGCGGTTCGCGCTGGCCAACAGCCGGATCCTCATCCACCAGCCGTCGGCGCAGGGCGAGGGCCAGTCGAGCGACATCGAGATCCAGGCGCGGGAGATCCTGCGCGTACGGGCGCTGCAGGAGACGATGCTTGCCCGCCACACCGGTCGCACCGAGGCGGAGGTCCGTCGCGACACTGAACGCGACAAGATCTTCAGTGCCGATGAGGCCGAGGAGTACGGCCTCATCGACGAGGTCATCATGAGCCGTAAGGCCGCCCGGCTTCTATCGGCACGCAGCGCCTGACCGGGCGCGATCCGGCGGTCCGGCGGTCGGCCGCTCCGGCCGGCTGGCCGGCCACACGTCGACTGGCCACAGGCCGACCTGTCGACGAGCGTGCCGGCGGCCGCCTTCCGGCCGAACATGCCGCGGCCGGAAGGCGGCTGCGGGCCGGGACCATCTGCCCGGCCCCCCCGATCTCCCCGATCCCCGCGGCCCGGGAGCGACGGCGGCTCGCCGCGGGCCGGGCACCACCACCCGGCCGGTAGGGACGGCGGCCCGGAAGCTCGGCGAGAGTCCCAGGTTCGGCGACACGCCGAAGGGCAATGCCGCGCCGACCGTTGCGCCGATACCGGTTGTTTCGATGCCAGCCGAGCCTGTGATGCCGACGGTGGCCGTGGTGCCGCTGGCGGCGTGCAGGTCAGCGGAGAGGACGCGGGCCGTGATCGGTAGTGTCGCCTGCCCGTGGACGGCGGACAGCGACCCGGGCGATGCTACGGGGGTGACCTCGGGTTCGAGCCGGGCGAGCTCCAGACGCACCTCGTCCAGCAGATCGGACAGCCGGATGTGCAGCGCCCGGCAGACCGCGGCGAGGATCTCCGAAGACGCCTCCTTCAGGCCGCGTTCGATCTCCGAGAGGTAGGGCATCGACACCCGCGCCGCGTCCGCCACGTCCCGCAGGGTGCGGCCCTGAGCGAGGCGACGCCGACGCAGCGCCTGCCCGACCAGCCGGCGCAGCAACGGCATCTCGGCATCATCGGTCATCGCCATCAGGAACCTCCGGGGGGACTGGTGCCTTGAGGGGTCAGGGGAATCGGAGGGGCGCTCGCGTCCTGATAGCTACACGCGTCCCGGATACTGATCACGTGGGTGGGAAGGCGACCGCTGCCGCAGCCACCCCCCGGGTAAGTCGATGGAGAACTCAGGCACCGAGCGTATCCGCTGCGCCCTCGCCGGAACCGCAAGTACCGCACCCGGCATTCCGCCCGCACCTTCGCCGCGAAGTTGCCGGCGGCGGACGAACCGTGCGGCGCCGATGCATACGGCGACAACGTGTGAGGCGACGGACGCCGGAAGTGGCACGAAGATGCACCGAAGGTCGGTATTTCCACATCATCCGCGCACTTAGCGTTGTTTCCGTCGTGATTCATCCTGGCCGTCCGGTCTCCGGAACGGTCGTCGCGGTGGCCCGCTTAGCCGGGGCCGCCAGGGACAGGAGATCCGTGGAGGCTCCCACACATGCCCCGTGCCGTTGCCACTCCGATGGCCGTACCCATGTCCCTGTCCTCGGCCGCGCCGGTGCCGATGGCGGTCCTCGGCACCCGTCCCCACGCCCACCTCGAGCCGCCCGGCGCATCCCCGCGAGCGACGGCGTCCGGGTCGTTTCCCCCTGCTCCGGCCGTCGACATGACCGGAGACGACCGCGTAGCCTTGTGGCAGCAGCGCCTGCTCGAGGCGGAGTCGGGGATGACGACGTTCCTGCTGGAACACCACGCCGATCTGCGTCTACTCGACTGGCTGCATACCCAGGCCGAGATCTTCGCCGACTTCCCGACGCCTGACGATCGTGATCCGACGGCCTGGCAGCGGGTGTTCTTCCGCGCGCAGGCACTGATCGAACGGTTCATCGTGTCGCGCTGGGGCGAGGCGGAGCTCGTCGACTGGGCGAGGGCCAACGCCTCGGTCTTCGGCAAGGTGGAGCCCGAGCCGACCGGCCGGCCCGCCGACGTCGTCCACCGGCTCGCGCGCCAGGCGGATCTCTACTCCTCCCGTTACGCGGTCGACACCGACGAGCCCACGCGGGCGGCCCTGATCATCTCGCACTGTGGCATCTGGGACTACCGCGAGCAGGCCCGCGCCCGGGGCGTGCCCCTCACCCTGGCTTCCCCCTGTTCGTTCTGCACCACTGCCCTCTCGGCGAACATCCGGGCCAAGGGATACGAACCGGCCTTCCGCCTGCTGCATGACGACCCCTCGGTCCCGTCAGCCGGCGTGGCCGTGCCCGCTCCGGCCGGCCAGCCGGCCGTCGTGGCCGGGTCGGTCGCCGGACCGGGGCAGGTCGACCGTGGCTGCGTCTGGACCGCCACTGATGCCACTGATGCCACCGACGCCACCGACGCCACCGACGCCACCGACGCCACCGACGCCACCGACGCCACCGACGCCACCGACGCCACCGATATTGTCCACAGAGCGGAGATCAGGCCATGACCCTCGTGACCGACAGCGGTCGTCCCGGCGCCGTCGACGATCCCGGCCGACCCGCCGGTGACCACCCTGCCGGTGCGACGGCCGAGCCCCCGGTCGACCCGCCGCTGGGAATCCCGCCGCCTGCCGCGCAGGGGCTGATGACCGGGGAGCGGTACCGGGCGAGCCTCAACGACGGCCGCGAGGTGTGGCTCGACGGGGAGAAGGTCGCGAACGTGGCGGCGCATCCGGCCTTCCGGGGCGCCGTCGACGAGCTGGCCCGGCTGTTCGACCTGCAGCACGAGCCGGATCTGCGCGACGTGCTCACCGTCCACGAACCCGAGGCGGGGACCCGCGTCGGCTGGTCCTACCAGCTGCCGCGCACGCTGGACGATCTGCGGGCCCGGCGGCGCAGCACGGCCGTGTGGATGCGCGAGTCCTGGGGTCAGCACGGCCGGTCGCCGTCGTTCATGGCGAACGTGGCGGTGGGCCTGCTCGACTTCCGGGACCATCTGGAGCGCAACCAAGCCGGCTTCGGTGCCAACGCGGTGGCCTTCTACCGGCACTGTGCGGCCAATGACCTGGTCCTCGGCCACGCTCTGGGTGACCCGCAGATCGACCGGACCACCAGCCCCGTGGACGATCCCGATCTCGCGCTGCGCATCATCGCCGAGCGGGACGACGGCGTCGTCGTCCGGGGCGCCAAGCAGCTCACGACGCTGGCCCCACTGGCCCACGAGGTGCTCGTGTACCTCTCGGCGAGCTTCGCGCAGCGCGAGGCCGAGCAGTTCGTGATCTGGTTCGGCCTGCCGCTGGCCACCCCAGGTGTGAAGATTCTCTGTCGGGAGCCGCTGGGGGCCCGGCCGTACGGGCACGCCCACACGCTCGCGTCCCGGTTCGACGAGCAGGACGCCATGCTGTTCTTCGACGACGTGCTGGTTCCGTGGGACCGGGTGTTCCTGCTGCGCGACGGCAACCTCGCCCGGGTCGGACTCGGGCGGATCAACGCCTGGAGCGCGGCCGCCGGCCACATCCGCTACCAGGAACGGCTGCGGACCCTGCTCGCCGTCGGCACGCTGCTCGCTGACGCGATCGGAGCCTCGGGGCTGCGTCACGTCCAGGAGGACCTCGGGGAGTTGGCGAGCTACGTTGACCTCGTCGGGTACTTCCTCGACGCGGGGGAGGCCCGGGTCGAGACGACGGACGGCGGCCTGCTCGCGCCGGGTAACACCGACGCGAGCCGCGTGTGGTCGGCGCAGGTCGCCGGCCGGGCAGTGGAGATCGTGCGGCGGATCGGCTCGTCGGGTGTCCTCATGCAGCCCAGCGAGCGTGACCTCGCCGCCGCTGACCTGCGGCCCTACCTCGACCGGTACATGCGGGGCGCGAACCTCCCGGTCGAGGAGAAGTCGCGGCTGTTCCGGCTGGCCTGGGAGCTCACGGCGGACAGCTTCGGGCAGCGTCAGGATCTCTACGAGTTCGTCCACCGCGGGGACATCACCCGCAACCGGATCAACCTGCTCCGCCGGGACGACCTGGGACCTGTCACCGACCAGATCCGGGAGCTGATCACCCGTCCGCTCTGAGGCCTGACGACCGGGGCTGTCGGGCCGGACGGAGGGGCCCGGGGACGGCGTGCGCGGAGGGTGTTAGCGATACCACTGCCTACCTGGTTGAGCTATCCGAAGGTGCCTACGGTCGGGTCAGCCCCCTGCACGCGGGACGGCGGGGTGATACCGCCGTCCCGCGTTCGCTCCTCGTGGTAAGGACCCGGAGTCATGACGATCGGAGCCGCCCCGCCCCCTCCCGTCCGCGCCGAGGTCTCCGGGTACTCCGGGTACTCCGGGGGTCCGCCGCGGGTCAGGGTTCCGGCCTGTCCCGGGGTTCCCGTTCGCGCCGAGGCGTCCGCGCAGCCCGAGTGTCCCGCGTACGCCAAGGATCTCACGCCCACAGAGATCGACGGCGGTGTGTCGGTGTTCCTGCTGCACGCCCATCCGGTGACCGGGGTTGGGCTGCACCTGCTGCTCTCGACGATCTGCCGGCTCGACGTCGTCGGCCGCAGCCACCGGCTGGATGCCGCGCTGCCGCAGATCCGCCGCTCGCGTCCCCGGGTGCTGCTGCTCGGGCTCGCGGGGGACCTCGCGACCGACCTCGCGGCGGTGCGCCGGCTGCGCGCGGAGGCCGACCGGATCCCCATCACGCGCGTTCTGCTGTTGCGGCCGCTGGCCACCTGCGCCGAACTGACCCAGATCCTCACCACCGGGGCGTCGGGGGCGGTGCTGCCGGACACTCCGCCTGCCGACCTCGCCCACGCGGTCACCATCGCCGCGCTCGGCGGCGTGGTCTTCCTGCCCGCGCCGCCGTCGACGGGGGTGCCGGGGCCGCCGGTCCAGGCCGAACTGCCACCGCAGGCCCTCGGGCTGACCTCCCGGGAACGCGCGGTGCTCGGCCAGCTCGCCCGCGGCCTGTCGAACGCGGAGATCGCTTGCGAGCTCGCCCTGGCCGAGGCAACGGTCAAGCGGTACCTCACCGGTGCGATGCGCAAGATCGGCCAGCCGGACCGGCTGCGCGCCGGCCTCTACGCCTATCGGCACGGACTGCTGGACGGTCCGCATGCGGGCTGGACGGGCCGTGGGCGCGGATCCGGCCGCGGATCGGCGCTGGACCGAGCGCCGGACCGGGTAATCGAATGATCGGGGTGGCCGCGGGCGCCATGGAGGGATGAACACGTTCCGCGAGTCGGTGTTTTCGATGGTCCGGATTCCAGTCGATCATCACAGGTCTATTACTTGCGGTTATCGATAGGTTGCTTCGGGTATCGAAATTTGTGCCGACGTTGTTTGATCATGTAAGTGACACGATCTCTCCGGGTAAGCGCCGGACATGGCCGCCGGGCGATGCCACCATGGGACTGTGTCTTCTTGCGTTGGACGGTCCGCTCGGCCGTTTCGGCCTGCGCTGATCCGGCGGCGGTGGCTGGATTTCAGCCATCACATGGGTGACTGCTGTTAGGCGTTGTTGGCGACTGAGGATAGTAGCAGTCCTGCTGACCGCGTGTCCCTGCGTCGATGCTGTCCCGCCCGCCGGATGTGCCGGATGTGCCGGATGTGCCGGATGTGCCGGATCGGCGGTGTCGACAAGGCCGCCCGATCCGACTGGAACCGATGAGCGACGACGCCCGCCAGCGTGAGCTTGGATTCTTTCTTCGTGCCCACCGTGAGCGCCTGCGACCCGAGGACGTCGGGTTGCCCGCCACACCTCGCCGCCGCACCCCGGGGCTGCGCCGGGAGGAGGTCGCCGCCCTCTCCGGCCTCGGCCTCGCCTGGTACACCTGGCTGGAACAAGGCCGGGTCGCCGCGTCCCGGCAGGTCCTCGAGGCCGTCGCTCGGGCCCTGCGGCTCGACGACGACGGTCGTCGCCACGCCCTGGCGCTCGCCGGCCTGCACACGCCGCCGGCGGACCGCCACCACACCCTCGTCAAGGTGCTGCGTTCGGTGCTGGACAACTGGCCGAACTGTCCGGCGTTGCTACTCGACCGGCGCTTCGACGTCACCGCCTGGAACGACGCCTACACCGTCCTGTGGGGGGATCCCGCCGACGTGCCCGAGCCCCAGCGCAACCTGCTGTGGATGCTGGTGGCGCAGCCCCGGACCCGGGACGGGATGGGCGGGTCCGAGGACGTGGCCAAGGACTTGCTCGCCCAGTTCCGCGCCCAGCTCGGTCATCATCCCGACGACCAGCGCGGCCGTGCCGTGCTGGAGCTGCTCGAACAGGCGCGCCCCGAGCTGCGTGCCTGGTGGCAGTGCCGGTCCGTGCGCGTGTTCACGGGCCGCACGGTCAGCGCGGCCACGCCGCTCGGTGACATCTCGCTGATGCTGTCGGTGCTGCGACCGGGTGACGACCCGGAGTCCACCGTCTGGCTCCAGACGCCCGCGACGCCCGCGGACCGGGAGCTGCTCGCCCAGCTGGCGGCCGAGACGCCGGGCGAGACGCCGGGCGAGGCGCGGCGCCCGGGCCCCGCCGCGCGGC
>NZ_CDWRCL010000166.1:0-9233 GCF_977927575.1 Frankia sp. CcCS3 | reverse complement strand
CCGAGATGGTAGGGCAGAGGCCCTGCGCCGAAAAACGGCGTGAGGGGGACCTGTGACACCGTTCTTTCTGGTTCATCACGCGCTCGCCGGCGGTGACAGCAGCTACGTCGAACGTTTCTTCGGAGATGTACAGAATGCGGTTTACGAGCGCCTCGGCTATCGTGAGGTGTTCACCGGCGAGGCGGCCGGCGCGGCGGAGCCCTCGGCGGCGGCGGGGGGCCGCTCCAATCCCGATGCGCTCCTGGCGCCGGTGATGGTGGCGCTGTACTCGGACGCCTACTTCACCGACCACCAGTGCCTGCTGGAGTGGTCGCTGTTCCGGGAGCGGCTGCGGTGGCACCACCATTTCACCGGTCGGAGCTCCCCGGCGCTGGTCGGCGTCCCCTGGTCCATCCGATCGGTACCCGTGCCGGCTCAGATCGCGGAGGCGGGGATGCTCGTCGGCGACTTCGGCGCGGGCTACACGGCGAGCGGCGCGTTACAGCTGATCCGGACCGGCTCCGCCTCGGTCTGGTACCAGCGGTTGACCGAACGGGTCAGTGAACTGATCGTGCGTGCCCGCGGCGACGAGCCGCCGGCACTGTCCACGCGTGACGTGGAGTTCGTCGAGCGGTCGGGGCGGACGGACTGGGTGTCGGCCGGTCGGGGCCCGGGCACCCGCTGGTCCGTCGGCGGCTCCGCGACGCTGCTGATCCCGCCGGCCCAGACGGCACCCCTGGCCTCGACGGTTCGCACGGCTCCGGCCCCGGCGGCCATGGCTCCGGCCCGAGCCGGTGGCCGGGAGCGTCGATGGCGGATGGCCGATCCCGAGCACACCCGTCGACCCATCCTGCGTCGTGCCGGCGCCGCCGAACTGGACGATGACGATGACTGAACTTTCCAGGCAACCACCGGAACTTTCCAGGCAACCACCGGAACCGGCGGGTCACGACACCCCGGGCGGGCGCGCCGGCAGGCCGGCGCAGATCATCACCTTCTACTCCTACAAGGGCGGTTCGGGGCGCACGATGGCGCTGGCGAACGTCGCCTGGCTGCTCGCCGCCTCGGGTAAGCGGGTTCTCACCGTCGACTGGGATCTGGAGTCTCCCGGCCTGCACCGGTATTTCCGCCCGTTTCTGCAGAACAGGGAGCTGGACTCGAGTGACGGCGTCACCGAGATGCTCCAGGGTTTCATCCGGGAGATCGACCGGCTTCAGGATGCGTCGCCGTCGACAGCCGCGGAGCAGGCCTCCTTGCCGGACGCCGACGCGGTGCGCGAGATCATCGCCCTGCACGGCGACTTCCGGCACAACATCGAGACCATCGAGTGGCCCGGGTTCCCGGGCGTCGGGCGGATCGACTTCCTCGGTCCCGGCCGGCAGACATCCACGAGCGCGGTGCTGGCGGCCACGGTGCCCTGGTCGACGCTGTTCGAGGAGGCCGACGGCCTGGCGTATTTCGCCGCGCTGCGTGAGCGCATGCGGTTCGCCGACTACGACTACGTCCTCATCGACAGCCGGACCGGGACCTCGGACGCGGCCGGCGTCTGCACCCACCTCCTGCCGGACACCGTCGTCATCGGAATCGCGCTGAACAACCAGTCCATCGACGGCGGCGCCGGGGTGGCCCGCGAGATCCGGAACAGCAAGCGGGACATCCGGGTGCTGCCCGTCCCGATGCGGGTCGAGGACACCGAGCAGCGCAAGCAGGAACTGCGCCGCCGCGCGGCGTTCCAGGCCTTCCGCCCGGTGCTGGCCGACCTGTGCGGTTCCGACCCGGAGGAACAGCGGAGCTTTCTGATCGGCCTGGAGATTCCCTACAAGGCGGTCTACGCCTACGAGGAGGTCCTGGCGGCCTTCCAGGAGGATCCCGCCAGTCGGCTCGGCGTCCAGGCCGCCTACCGGATGCTCGCCGGAGAGCTCGCCGGCGCCCCGATCGATGCGCGCGGCGTCCCGCCGCAGGACCGGGAGCGGGTGCTGCGGGACTTCGAGCAGTACGGACCGCCCGCTCCGCGGTCGGTGACGATCTTTGGAGCGCCCGAGGACCGGCCCTGGGCGGACTGGCTGGCGTCGGTGCTGGGAGCCACCGGGGTGCGGATCCGGCCGTTGCCCCCGACGGCGCTGACCCCCGCCGACTTCCCCGCTGTCGAGTCACTGATCGTGATCGGATTACCGCATCTGGGCCCGGACACCCCGGGTGAGTCCCTGGTGCGCGAGTAGGTCCAGACCCGGATCCGCCAGCGCGGCTCGCGGGCGGGGGTGGTGGTCGTCGAGGTGGGTTCGATGCGGCTCGACCCCGCCTACCACGGGGCCGAGATTATCTCCCTGCCCGCGCGGAACGAGCGGGACGCGGGGGTCGTGGTCCTCGAAGGGCTGGGGCTGCCCGTTCCGCGGGCCCGGCTCGATGACCTGCCGGTGGTCGCTCCCCGGTACCCGGCCCGCCGGCCCCGCTTCTGGTCGGTGCCGGCCGGGTTCGCCCAGCCGTTCATCGGGCGGCACGCGGTGCTGGACGAGCTGCGCGACCGACTGCTGCCGGGGGGCCGACCGAGCGGGCTGTGCCCCCTGCTCGGCCCGGACGGCGTCGGGAAGAGCGCCATCGCGGCCGAGTACGCGCACCGGTTCGGCTCCGACTACGACATCGTGCACTGGATCTCGGCGGGTGACGCAGCCTCGGTCCGGGCGGGCCTGCGCGACCTCGCCGAGCGGCTGCGTCCCGGCAGCGACGTCCCGGGCGCGCATCGCTCCCCGAGCGAGCAGCTCGAACGGGTCGCCCTGGACGCGCTGCGCCAGGGCGACCCCTCACCGCGCTGGCTGCTCGTTTACGACGGCGCCACCGACTCGCAGATGCTGGCCGGGCTGCTACCCATCCCGACCAGCAACGGTCATGTCCTGCTGACCTCGGCGGACCCGGCCTGGGACAGTGAACCCGGCGCGCTGTGGGTGGGCCCGTTCACCCCGGCCGAGAGCCGGGCGTTCCTGCGCCGGTGGCTGCCCGAGGTCGGTGCGGACCGGCTGGCGATGATCGCCGAGCGGCTGCGGCATCAGCCGTCGGGCCTGCGCACCGCGGTCGGGCGGCTTCGCCAGGACCGGCGGGGAGCGCCGGTCGACGACCGTGCCGTCGACGCCTACCTCACCCAGATCGCCGGGGTCGCACCCGAGCAGGCGACCTGGACGGTGTCGTTCGAGACCCTGCGCACCAGCGACCGCGCGACCCGGCGGGCGGCGGCCCGGCTGCTGGAACTGTGTGCCTTCCTCTGGCCCCGCAGGGCGTGCCGCTCGGCCTGCTGGAATCCCCGGTGATGCTGCGCCATCTCGCCGAGGCGGTAGGGGACGACGCGATCGCCGACCCGACCGTGCTGCCCGAGCTGTGGGCGGAGATCCGTAAGCCCCGGCTGGCCGAGATCGACACCGCACCCGACGGTCAGTTCCGCCTCGCCGCGCGCTGGCAGCGGCTCCTCGTCGAACGGATGCAGCCCGCCGAGCAGACCGCCGCCCGCGAGGTGGTGCTCGGCGTCTTCGCGGACATCGCCGCGGCCGCTCCGCGGCCCTCGGCCGCCGCGGGCTGGCCGATCTACCGGATGCTGGAAGGCCAGATCCTGGCCTCCGAGGCGATGGAGAGCCCGGCACCCAAGGTTCGGCAGTGGCTGGTGTCCCAGGTGTATGTGATGTGGCGGTCCGGCCGGCTGGAGCTGGGCCGCGGCATCGCGGAGGAGGCGTTGCGCAGATGGCGCGACCTGTTCGGAGCGGACGACCCGCTGACCCTGCGGATGGCCACCCACCTGGCCATGGTGCTCCGCGGCCTGGGACGGTTCCAGGAGGCGTACGACCTGAACACCGACACCCTCGCCCGCCAGCGGCGCCATCTGGGCATTTTCCATCGCCACACATTGATCACCGCGATGAGCTACGGCATCGACATCCGGGAGCTCGGCCGGTACACCGAGGCAGCCGCGGAGGAGAGCAGCACCCTGGTCGGTTTCCGCGACCGGCTCGGCGAGAACCACCTCGACACCCTCATGGCTGCGAGCAACCTCGCACTGTCCACCTTCCTGGACGGGCGGGCCCGTGAGGCGCTCCACCTGAGCCTGGACACCATGGCGCGGCTGCGCCTGGCGGGGGCCGAGGGCACCTCGCAGTTCTGGTGGCTGCAGGCGCGGGCCGGGATCTGCCATCGGGAGCTGGGCGAGCTGGAGCAGGCGGAGCGGTTGCTGCGGGAGGCCGCGACCAACCTCGCCGGCATCGAGGGGGCGACGACGCACCTGACCCTGCGCTGCAACAAGCATCTCGCGGTCGTCCTGCGCCTGCGGGGCAGCCCGGACGCGGCGAGCCGCCTCGCCGGTGAGACGCTCGAGCGATACACCGAGATCTACGGGGCGTCCGACCTGGGCACCCTGGCCTGCCTGCTGAGCCGTGCCGGCCACCTGCACGCGCTGGGCGAGCACCACCGGGCGTCCGTCGAGGCCGAGTCGTGCCTGCGGGAGTATGAACGTCTCTACGGCCCCGAGCATCCGTTCACGAACGTCTGCCGCTCGGATCTGTCCATCTACCTGCGCGCGGACGGGCGGCTGACGGAGTCCCGCGCGCTGGCCGAGCAGGCCCACCTCACGCTGGTCGACGAGCTCTACCAGCACCACCCGTTCGCGCTGGCCGCCGGGGTGAACCACGCCGCGAGCCTGGCAGCCCTCGGCGAGACCGAGGCGGCCCGGGCGCTGAACGAGGATCTGTTGCGCGAATCTGAAATGTCGCTGGACAGAAGCCATCCCTACCTCCCGATAATGCGGGAGAACCTGGCGGTCCTCACCGGCCGGCAGGCTGGCGGCGGGCGTGGCCATCGAGAAGTCGACATCGACATCTCCAGCATCTGAGCAGCGTGATGAGGCCGAGCGACGAGTGCACGGTGGCAATCCACCGGCGGCCGGTCCGCCCGGAGCGGGGTTTCCGGTCCGGCGTCGGCCGCCACCCGCCGGGAGCGGCAGAAGGATGAGCTGATGGTGACTGTTCCTGATGATGTTGTCGAACCCCACATCGTCACCGCGCCGCATGTCGGTGACGAATACAACGGCATCCGGCAGAAGTTCCGCGGGGCGGTGGCCGTCACGGGTGCCCAGTATCTCGAGTACTACGTCCACGGATTGCCGACGGTGTCGGCCGACCTTCTGCACCATCCGCGGCTGGCCGACTATTTCCATGGTTCACGCACGGTGGAAGGGGCCCGCCGGGACTACGAGATCATCGGCCGGCAGCTGAACCACCGGATGACGGATCTGAACACCTCGCTGGCCGGTCTCGCCAACGGGCGGCTGATCCGGACGGTCTTCGCCGCGCAGGACCGGGCGGTGCTCTACTTCGACGTCGACGAGGGGCAGTACATCGTCGGGGTCTCCCTCGGCGCGGACGCCATCGAGTCCGCTGACCTGACGCTCTCGCAGACCGCGACGGAAATCCGGGCGGCCCGGGGGGGTCGGCGACCCCAACTACGGCGGCTATCACCGGGGGACGGCACGTTCCTCCCGTCGCCCACCCGCGCCGACGGTAGCCCGGACACCGGCTCTCATCCATTCGTGTCGCTGCCGAGGCCGTCGGCGCCGGTGTTCGCCAATCCCTGGGCATCGCTGATCAAACGGCGTTGGTCACCCGCCGGGGACTCGCGGGAGGAGGAGTTCCAGGCCCAGGCCGTCAGCGTCCTGAAGCCCGGTGACCTCCAGTACATGGCCCTGGTGCGCGGCGGCACGGTGAGCGCCGCCGACCTGATGGACCACGACGACCTCAACGAATTCTTCGTCGGTCTGAGCCGGGAGGCCCGCCGGGAGGGTTTCGTCAAGGTCGCCGCCGAGTTCCTCGCCCTGAGCGATCTGCTCGACGGTCTGCTGCGATCGGTCCTGAACCGCCGATTGACCCGCACCGTTCTCGACGTGGAGAAGGGCGCGCTGTACTTTCATCGCCTCAGCCGTGACGAGTTCCTGATGGGCGTCACCCTGGATCAGCGTCGGGTGTCCGAAGCCGACCGCCGCTTCCAGTTGCTCGTCCGCCGACTGACGGCTTCGGACGGCCGTTGAAAGGCGCCAGATGACGCCAGGTGAATCCCGTCGATGGACGGGATCATCGTCGATGTCCTCGCGTATTCTTCGTCGAGCAGGTCCCCGCGTCGCGCCGGCGCGTACCCGTTGGTGGGGAGGCCCCACATTCATGGCCCACGATCTGATGCCCGTGCCGTCCGGTCTGGTGGATCTCTGCGAGGTCGACGCTGACCAGCTTGCCTTCCTCGCGGGCCCACCCTCGGGAGAATGGCAGCGATGGATCGCCGCCTGGATCGGCCACCCGGGCGGGCCGCTGCCCGAGGACGTCGCCCTGGCCCTGGGCGGGGATCTGGACCTGGCCGACTACCTGCCCAGGACCACATCCTTCGGGGAGATGCCGGACGGCACCGACCCCTCGAAGCCGCCGCGTCCGCCCGGGGCCGCCGCCTGTCCGGGCGGACGGCCCGCACCCGGTAGCGCCATGACATCCGCCTCTCGGCGGCCCGCCCGTCCTACCGGACCCGCCCGTCGGGTGGTCTCCCCACCCGCCGCCCGGCACCGGATCACCCCGCGGGATATCGAGGCCGTGGCGGGCGGGCCGCCGGGTGCCGCACCGCTGCGCGAGCTGCTGCGGGGTCAGATCAGCAAACGGATGCTGATGCTGTGGGCGCTGCTACGCGGCCTCGAGAACGCCGACCTCGACGACGCGACACGCACCTGTGTGGATGAGGCGCTCCGCGTGCTCGGGGACGCTCAGCGGCGGGCCCGCGACGCCGTCCACGACCTGCTCCTGCACCCGACGATCGGGACCTGGCTCGCCGGCAGCCTGCGGCGGTGCTGGCACGGGGCGGCCGGACCCGACCTCGACCGCCTCGGTTACGTGGGTGGGATCGCGGTGGCCGCCGCCCTGCGGGCCCGGATGCCGTGCCGGGTGCCGGTGCGGATCATCGACGGGCTGGTGTCGATCCCCACGGTGGGCGTCGTCGGGTCGGGGGTCACGAGCGGTTGGGGCGTCGCGCACATGTCCGACCGGCGGGTGACGCTGAGTGGCAGCCCCGGGCGGGGACCGGCCGGTGGTGACGGCTGGACCCCGGCGCGCACGCTGTCGAGCACTGTCGACGGTCACCGGATCGCGCTGACGCTGGAGGACACCGACCCGTTCCGGGCCGCGGACACGCTTCCCCTGGCCGTGGCCACGCGCTGCGATGAGGCGGCGGCGGGCCCGGTGGCAGCGCCTGCTCGACGGCGCCTGGAGCGTGCTCGCGGGCGACGACGGGGCGCGGGCGGAGGAGGCCGCCGCGGTCCTGTCGGCGCTGGTCCCGTTGCGCGAGGTCCCGGATCGGCCCGGCACCGGCGTCACCGTGATCGACGCGCTCGGCGCGCTGATGGTCAGCCCGCCGACCGGCGCGCTGTGGCTTGCTGTCGCCGTCGTGCATGAGGCGGCGCACACCAGACTGGAGATGCTGAGCGATCTCGCGCCCCTGATCGGCCCGCACGACGGCTCCGTGCACTACGCTTCCTGGCGGCCCGACCCCCGGCCACTCGCCCGGCTGCTGCACGGCGCCTTCGCCTTCGCCCAGATCGCGGCCTTCTGGGCGGGGCGGTGGGCCCGGGACGGCGCCGGGTCGGATCTGGGCGCGGCGTACGAGTTCGCCTGGTGCCGGGACGCGGTCTCGGCGGTGCTGCCCGTGCTGCGGGAGGCGGCCGGGCTCACCGAGGCGGGCCGCCGGTTCGTCTCGGCCCTGGGCGCCAGGATCGACGTCTGGATTGCCGCTGACCTGCCGATCGCGGCTACTACCACCGCCGCCACCGTGCTGCGCGACATCGCCGTCGTCTGGCGGCTGCGCAACCGCCGGCCCGACCGCGACCACATCGAGAGATGGGCGCGGGACTGGGCGGCCGGTCGGCCCTGCGGACGGCCGGTACCGCCGTCGTCCCGCCTCGTCCCCCAGACTGAGCCGTATAGCCCGCACCGCCACGCCCGGCAGGCGCTGACCTCGCTGCGGTTCGCCAGGCCCGACCGGTTCGGCGGGCTCGCTGGTTCTGCCGGGTTCGCTGGTTCTGCCGGGCTCGATCCGGCGGCCTGGCCCGTCAACGCGACCCTCGGGGACCTGCTCTACGTGCGCGGAGACCTCGGCCTCGCGGCCGCGGAGTTCCGCCGGGAGCTGCAGGACCGTCCGGGGCGAGCGGAGTCGTTCGCGGGGCTGGCCCTGGTGCTGGCCAGACGGGCCGGGGGACTGCAGCGCCGGCTCTACCTCGACCACCCCGAGGCGTTGCTGGCCCTGAGCGTCCGGATTCGGGAGCTGACCGGGTCCACCCCTGACCCGCGCACGCTCGCGCGGTGGATCGCGGCGGGAGGCCTCGGCCATCCGGATCGCTCGTGGCGATCTCTCGAGACGAGGCCGCTGCCGGTCGGTGCCCGGCGGTAACCCGACGGCGGGGAGGCCGGCGGGGAGGCCGTCCCGCCGGGGGTATGCCGTGCCCCCACGCGACCCGCGGTGTGACGACCCGGCGTCGACAGTCGGCGTGGGCGGTTGACGGCCGCATCCCGCTCCGTTCGCGATGACGCAGTCGGCGAATCCGGAACAGCGAGTTTCCGCGGGCCACGTTGACTTCGTGCGCACTCCAAGTCCTAGCGTTTTCGTATGGCCACGATCGAGGCGCCCACGGTGACGTCCTCCCCGCCGGCCGTGACGCCGTCTCCGGTCATGGTGGCGGAGCCGGATCAGGGCTGGTGCGCGCGGTTGGGCCCGGCGGTCCGCCCGGATGGATGCGACCGGTCCGTTGATCCGTGCGCGGTCGGTCCGGGGGGTGAACCGGAGGCCGCCGGGACCCTCACGATCGCCGAGGCCGCCGCGGCCACCGGAGTCAGCGCGCACACGCTGCGGTACTACGAGCGGGTGGGGCTGATGCGGGACCCGGTCGCCCGTGCCTCGTCGAGCCATCGGCGCTACACCGTCGAGGACGTCCGCTGGGTCACGTTCCTGACCAAGCTGCGGCTCACCGGCATGCCGATCCGGGAGATGGCGCGCTACGCCGAGCTGGTGCGCGCCGGGGAGGGGAACGAGGCGGAGCGTCTCGCCCTGTTGACCGAGCATCGCCGCCGGGTCCTGGCGCGCCTCGACGAGGTGCAGCGCAACTTCACCGCCATCAACGTCAAAATCAGCATTTATCAAGACATCTACCAGGAGAGGACCGTCCACTGATGCGCAAGGTCGCGCTAGGGCCTGTTTGGGAA
>NZ_CDWRCL010000165.1:4040-9918 GCF_977927575.1 Frankia sp. CcCS3 | reverse complement strand
CCCTAGTACCTGCTGCGGTCAGACGGACACGTTTTCCGTGGCCCCGGTCCGTCCTGCCCGGCCCTGTCCTGGAGCGTCATGTCCCTGGTCCACCATCCTCGTCACGACACGGGTTCCCGTCACGGCGCCGGTTCCCCACCCGGGCAGTTCCCCCCGTCGCGCTTCCCGCGGCGCCGTCCGGCACTGGCCGGAACCATTGCCACGGTCCTGGTCGCCTCCTCGATGGCGCTGCTCACCGCCTGCGCCGGCTCGGGAACCGACACCGGAGTGAAGATCGTCGATGCGGGGAACGGAGGCGACAACGGCGGCCTGCACGGCACCGTCCCGGCCAGGCGGCTGGCCAAGCCGGCCCTCAACCTCACCGACACCGACGGCCGTCCCCTCGACCTGCGCGCACGCACGCAGGGAAAGATCACCATGCTGTTCTTCGGCTACACCCACTGTCCGGACGTCTGCCCGACCACGATGGCGGACATCGCGTCGGCACTCGGCGAGGTGAAACCGGACGTGCGTGACCAGGTGACAGTCGTCTTCGTGACGACCGACCCTGATCGGGATACGGAGGTGGTCCTCAGTCGTTGGCTTAAGCAGTTCAACGCAACCTTCATCGGCGCCCGCGGTCCGTTCGACCGGATCCGTACCGAGGCCGAGGCCCTGGGCGTTCCCCTGGAGAAACCGGAGGTCCAGGCCGACGGCTCCGTTCTGGTCACCCATGGCGCCCAGGTCATCGTCTTCTCTCGAGATGACAGGATCCGCGCGCTGTACCTGGCGGGGACCAGCGTCCAGGACTACATCGACGACCTGCCCAAGCTGACCGCCGAGCGGTCCGGATCAGAAGAAGCACGGACTTGAATCCGATCACCTATAGCCTTGTCACCCCCATGCAGCCGGCCAGTCGCGCCGTCTCCACGGTGTTGCGCCTCGGCCTCGGCGTGGTCTGGCTGGTCGCCGGGCTGTTGAAGGTCAACGACCCGGACGGGATGGTGCGCTCCGTGCGGGCGTTCCGCATCCTGCCCGATGCCCTCGTGCAGCCGATCGCGTACGGCGTCCCGTTCCTGGAGATCGCCCTGGGGATGCTGCTCGTCGTGGGGCTCGCCGTGCGGCTGTCCGCCGTCGTGTCCGCGGTGATGTTCGCCGTCTACATCGCAGCGATCGCGTCGGCCGCCGCCCGGGGGCTGCGGATCGACTGCGGCTGCTTCTCCTCCGGGGGTGATCTCGCTGCCGATGCCCCGACGCACTACACCTCCGAGCTGATCCGCGACAGCCTGCTGCTCGCCGCCGCCGGGCTGCTGGCCTGGCGGCCGAGCGGCTATCTGGCGGTGGACCGCCTCCTCGACCAACCGGTGAACGATCTTTCCGGGAGTACCGCTGATGGCTTCGAAGTCGAAGAAGACACCGTTGACGACCGGCGGTAGGGCCCCGGGCGGCGGCGCCGCGAGGCCCGACGCGACCCCCCCGGCAGGTGGGGGCAAGGCGGCCAGCGGACAGGAGCGACGGGCCAAGGCCGCGGCGGCGCGGGCCGCGGCGGCAGCGCGGGAACGGCGACGGCAGCGCGGCATCATCACCGGCGTGGTGCTGGCCGTTCTCGTCCTGGTCGGCGCGATCGGCTTTGCCGTCCAGAACTCCCGCGAGGAGTCGAAGCCGGTGGTCCTGCCGGCGAGCGCCACCGGCACCGATCACGGCATCGTCGTCGGGAAGGCGTCCGCGCCGGTCACCGTCGACATATACGAGGATTTCCAGTGCCCCATCTGCGGGACACTGGAGAAGACAACCGGGCCGACTATCGACAAGCTCCTCGACGACGGAAAAATCAAGATTGATTATCACATGATGTCGTTCATCGGGCCGGAGTCGAAGCGGGCGGCGAACGCGGCGGCGGCAGCCGCCAACGAGGGCAGGTTCCGGCAGTTGCACGATGTGCTGTACGCGAACCAGCCCGAGGAGCGCACCGGCGGCTTCACCAACGACACGCTCATCACGCTCGGGGCGAAAGCGGGGCTGACCTCGCAGGCGTACCGGAAAGCGGTCAACGAGGGGACCTACGACGGGTACGTCGCCAAGGTCGACGAGGACGCATCGAAGGCCGGCGTCACCGGCACGCCGACCGTCTTCGTCAACGGCAAGCGGCTGTCCGGGGAGCAGCTCACCCCGGAGGGCTTCCGCGCGGCGGTCGACGCAGCAGCCTGAGCAGATGGGGGACCAAGACACGGTCCATGGTGCACAGACCGTGCCCTGGTCCCCCGAATCTCGCCACGTTGGGGATCTGTCCGCTGGGGGGTTTGCCGTCCTGCGCAGGCCACGGCTACTTTTCGGACCATGACTGAGACTGCCAACGCCGCCCGTCTGGTCCCCGGCGACGTCGCACCCGACTTCACCCTGCCCGACTCCGAGGGGAACGAGGTGTCCCTGGCGTCCTACCGGGGACGGCGGGTCGTCGTCTACTTCTACCCGGCCGCGTCGACCCCGGGGTGCACGAAGCAGGCCTGCGACTTCCGGGACAGCCTCGCCCAGCTCGGCAACGCCGGCATCGACGTGCTCGGGATCTCTCCCGACAAGCCCGCCAAGCTGGTGAAGTTCCGCGACGCGGAAGCCCTGACGTTTCCGCTGCTCTCCGACCCGGAGCGGAAGGTGCTCGCCGCGTACGGCGCCTTCGGCGAGAAGACAATGTACGGGAAGAAGACCGTCGGCGTGATCCGCTCGACGTTCGTGATCGGCACGGACGGCACGATCGAGGTGGCGCAGTACAATGTCCGCGCGACCGGTCATGTCGCCAAGCTGCTGCGCGACCTGGGCCTCGCCGCCGCCTGACCGGGACCGTCCCTGAGGCGCCTGGCCGGCCCATCCCGCAGGCTTCGTCGATCGCTTCGTTGACGGCTTCGTCAGCTCGCCGGTCGCAGATCCCAGCCCAGCAGCACGTTCTCCGGACGGCGCGGATCGACCAGCACGGGGATACGACGCGGGCGGCCCGACGAGGCCGTCGCCGCCTCGCTCAGGTCGATGTCCGGGTCGGGAAGGACCGTGCTGCGCACCACCGGGTACACGTTGCCCCACGCGCCGGGGCGTTCGATGAGCAGATGAACCTCGGCGACCGGCCGGCCGTTCACCCGCAGGCCCGTGTCACGGACCGCGCAGACGGCCGCGGTCGTCGCCCGACCGGTGTCGATGAGCTTCAACGCCCGGTTCCGTTCGAGGAGGGCACGCTGGGCGGCGTGGCGGGGACCGGGGCAGACCAGCCGTGGGGCCTCGTTCCCGGCCTCGGCCTCGGCCCTGACGTTGGCCTCGGCCCTGACCTTGGTCGGCGGGCTCTCAACCTGTGCCGGTGCCTCGCCGGTGGGCGGAACGCCGGCGGGGGGCGAAGCGCGGGACCTCCGTGAGGGTCATATGAATCGTCTCCCAGTCGTCCTGGCCAAACCGGCGCGAAACAACCCTGCCGCCGGTCGGATGCCCGTGCGAGTCAGGCTGACGACAACGGCCCTCTCACGGTTGTCGTCCCGACGACCGTGAGACGAGCCTCGGTGACCGGCGGTGTGAGCCCTCTGGACTGCCGATATCTGTCCGGCCTGGCGTCCGCCAAACCCGGCCGATACCAGTGAACCCCGTGAATGGCCCAATACGAAGGTTCGTGGCCGGGCTGGGGCAGCCTCCATGGCTACACACGGCTGCCCACGGCTGTCCACGGCTGTCCACGGCTGTCCACGGCTGTCCGCGGTCCTGGTGAGGATGCGGGGCGTGACCCGGCGGGAGGCGGGGCGCCCCCCAGGTGAGGCGATCGCTACTCTGGAGGTCGCGCGGGAGTGGCGGAATGGCAGACGCAGCAGACTTAGGATCTGCCGCCTTCGGGCGTGGGGGTTCAAGTCCCCCCTCCCGCACCAAATAGATCTCTCTCGAACCCCGGCCAAGATCGACCGTGGCGCCCGGTCCACCAGGGCCACCGCCACGGGCGTCTCGGCCGGGGTTCGTGCCGTTTCGGATCAACCGGGCTTGCAGCGCCGGATCAAGCAGGGTCGCCATCGGCTCGTGTAGGGCGGCATCCGTCACGGTCACCTCGTCGTCCACCACACTCACCAGGAGTCGCTCGAAGAAGAAGCGGTTGGCCAGCCGACGGACCTGCGGCCCGCCCGCCTGGTAGACCTCGCTAGCCCGGCCCACCAGTTCCAGGGTTAGACGCAAGGTCTCCTCGATGTCGTCATACATCGTGGCGGCGGTGCGCAGCGTGCTTTCGGCCTGCCGTAGCTCCGTGGCGACCCGGGCTTGCTCCTCCTGGGCCAGGTCCTCCGGAACAGAGCCGGTCACCACTCCACGGGCCAGCCGCCGCCACTCGTCGGCCAGCTCCCCGACCCGCCGCTTGGCCCGGGCAACCTCCCGGCGCGGCCTGGGCCTGCTGGTGCTGGATCTCCGCCCGCACGCCTTCCCGGATTGCATCCTGTACTTCTTCCGAAATCCGCACCGTCTTCCAGTACCGTTCAACGGCCTCTTCCACCGCGTCCGCCAGCATGTAGGGGGCAGCGCAATCGGTACGGTGGTTCTGGCGCCCAAGGCAGTAGAAATAGAGGTACTGGCCCTTTGCATTCATCAGGGAAAGCCGCTCACCGCAGGCACCGCAGTACACCGCGCTCTTGAGATAGTGGGTGTGTACCCGCCGCTTTTCACCGGCGACGTTGTGCAGGGCGAGCATCTCCTGTACCCGCATGAACAGGGCTTCGGAGATCAGCGGCTCATGGCGGCCCTCGTACTCAATACCCTTGAAAGTTACCTTGCCGATGTAGTAGCGGTTATTCAGCACCCGCGATACATGGGAGATGGCGAGCGGCCCCGGCAGCTTCTTCCCGTGCGGCAGCGCCATGAGACCCCGTTCAGCCAGGGCGTCGGTGAGCTGCCGCAGTGTCCACTCTCCGGTGGCGTACATCTCAAAGGCCCACCGGACATGCGGCGCGCGCTCTGGGTCGATAATGACAATAGTCACCTCCCGGCCTTCGATGCGCTGCCGGGTGTTGAGATAGCCAACCGGCGCCCGCCCTGGTGTCCCACCAACTTTCGCCTTCTGGGTCATCCCCTTCAGGGCTTCGGTCGCCAGGTTGCGGGAGTAGAACTCCACGATCCCAGCCATAATCGCGTGGAGCAGCTGCCCGCCGGGCGTCTCGTCAATATTTTCTTTGACGCTTACCAGCGTGGCGCCTACAGACTTCAGCTCGAACATGATGTTGGCGTCATCCCGCCGGTTACGGGCGAAGCGGTCTACCTTGTCCAAGATGACATAGTCGATGTCGCCCTGCTGTTTAACGAAGGCCATCATCTTTTGAAATTCTTTGCGGTCGGCAGTCTTGGCGGACTCGCCCCGGTCGACGAATACTGCCACTACCTCAGCGTCAAGGCTGGCGGCTTTGCGTTCGCAGGCCTCCCGCTGGGCAGGCAAAGAGTAGCCGTCCGGGTCATCGTCGCGGCCAACCTGCTTGAGGGTCGATACCCGCAAGTAGATCACAGCCCGCTTGCTCCGCCCAGTACCAACCAGCAATCCGGCGGGAGCCAAGGATGGCGCGACTACTCCCGCTACCTCAGCCATCATCCTGTCCTCCGGTTCCGGTACAGTTCCGCCACCGCATGTTGCACTTGCGCCTCGAAACGTTCCGCAGGCGATACCGCCTGATCGTCGGCCGCCCCCTCGGCCTCACCGGCCCCAGCCGTAACCTTCTCGGCCATAATTACCTGCACGCCCCGATGATGCGTCAGCGTATATAGGCCACCGTTTCGGATGGCGTTGGCTCCCAGCACGCGCACCGATGCCACGATGATGTAGCCGATATCGGTGCTCTTAGGGGACGTAATGAAGTAACAAATACGTGATCGAGAGCATCATCGCAGGTCACAGGCCTGTGGAAGG
>NZ_CDWRCL010000165.1:0-3363 GCF_977927575.1 Frankia sp. CcCS3 | reverse complement strand
TTCGAAACGCGCAAGTTATTTCATTTCGACTCCTTAGCTACAAGACTCAGCATAGAACGCAGGCCCGGACGGTCCCGGAAAGCGCGGGAGCCTTGGTCCGCGTAAACCCACACTACGGTCATTCCCAGCTCCCGCGCCGCTTGCTCGCAGGCCTGGCGCTGTAGCTCAAGGGATTCTTTGCCGCCCGCCCCCTCGGAGGCGGTGCGCAGGTAGATTACCGCGTTCGGGCGATCAACTCGTACTTCATTCTCATGCACCTCTTCCATAAATACTCCTTTCCTTGAGGGTCATTCTTCCCAGTGGAGGAAATGGCCGTTTTTCCGGCCCCATCCTATGTCAATTCCCACCCGAAATCCCCGTTATTCTTCCAGGAATTGACACAGGCTAGGACGCCCATTTTTCAGCTTTGCACAGCCAAAAACAAGGTGTTGAGGGCCGGGGGAAGTACGCGAATGCGCACCTCCCCCGGCCCGCCCGCGCGACGTAGCCCTTTCGGCTACCTCACTTGCTCCGAGATCCGGGCTTTTCCGGCCCGCCGGGCGTCCCCGGAAGCAGTAGCGCCTCCACCGCCTGGCGGGCCGCCGCGGCCTGGGCTTCGGCTTCGGCGATCACCGCCTGAGCCTTCTCCGCGAAGTCCGGCGCGGATCGCTTGGCCTCCACGTAAAACTCGGCGGCGGCCAACAGCGCCGCTCCCATGGTGGAACCGTCCACCCGCACGATCAGCTCAAGCTGGGCGTGCAGGGCGTTCGGCAATTTCACCGCCAGGGTCTTGTGACCCCCGGGCCGGTCTTTCGGTTCCGTCACGGAAACCTCCTCAGAGGACGTAATGAAGTAACAAATACGTGATCGAGAGCATCATCGCAGGTCACAGGCCTGTGGAGGGTTCGAAACGCGCAAGTTATTTCATTTCGACTCCTCAGTGCGGGTGCGGCCGCTCATCCCTTATGGATGAGGACTTCGGCCGCACGACACCGGGGAGGACTCCCCGGCAGTTAGACCGGGCAGGCGGCCAGTTCTCCTGGCTGCCCGCAGACCTCCCTGATCCGCTTTTCGGCCAGCTGCACATAATCCGGGTTCAGCTCTACGCCGATGTAGTCCCGCCCGTTCTGGCAGGCCACCGCCCCCACCGTCCCCGTACCAAAGAATGGATCAAGCACCACGCCCGGAACAGTCGGAGCCTCGCAGTCGCACCGGATGAAGTCGCCCGCCTCACGTACCGTCGCCGCTTCCTGATCTTTTGCGTTCCACAGCTTCCGCACGGTGTATTGCCGTTTCCAGCCCTGGCCGCAGGCCGTGCATACGACTTCGGGGCAGGTCGCCAAGAGCGGTCGTCGGATCAAGCCCGGCGGGAAGGTGGCGAAGTGTGCTCCCCGGAAATTGCCCGCCGCGTGCTGCCACACATCCCCGGGGTTCTTCCCGAGCGGATGCCCCGGCTGCCCTTCGGGCCGTTCCCGCCGCAGGCCCTCGTTGTTTGCCACGAGCGGCCCTCGATACGTCGGCTTGGCGTACTCGGCCTTGGCCGCCTTCTTTCCACCGCCGGAGCGATGCGGCTCCCGGATAGCGTCCAGGTCGAAGAAATACCGGGGGCCGCGCGTGAGGAAGTACACCACTTCATAGGTGAGGGTCAGGCGGTCAGAGATCGACGAGGGCATGGGGTTCGTCTTGCTCCAAATCACCTTATTGCGGACAATCCAGCCGTCCGCCGACAGCGCCAGCACCAGCCGCTCCGGCGCCAGGAGCAGCCCCTTCGGCGGCGCCCCGTACTTGGAGTGCCTCGAAAAACTGTCGCCCAGGTTCAGCCAGACGCTGCCCGTCTGCTTGATCACCCGGGCCAGCTGGCGGAAGACTGGCAGAAGGCCCGCTACCCAGTCGTCCACCGTGGCCTCAAGGCCTAGTTGATCATCCACCCCGTAATCCCTCAGGGCGTAGTAGGGCGGGCTGGTGATCACACTGTCCACCGAGGCCGGTGGCAACTCCGCCAGGCGGGTGGCGGCATCGCCGGTCAGGATGATGTTGCGGGGTAGCTCCATCATTCCGCCGCCCCCTGGATCATCCGGCCTGCGGCCTCGTCCGAGGTAGCGACGGTGAACAATTGCCAGGTATCGGCAGGCAGACGGCCCAGGACGGCCAAGAGCTGCCGCCGACGGCCTTCATCCGGCACCACCCACAGCACGCGGGGAAAGACCTCGCCCTCCCGGCCGGACTGCCAGTACTTGATGTACAGCTCCGCTTTGCGCCGGATCGTCGGCAGCGACTCCGTCGCCCGGTCTACCTCCACCATCCAGGTGTCTTCGTACCGGCCCAGCCGCAAGGCCACACGGGCATCCGGCTTGATCACCATCCGCCCGGCGGGGCCGGAAAAACTGCGCCAGCTGGCTGGTTCCGCCTGGAAGCGCGCCACCACCAGCCGTCCGGCGGCTTCGGCTTTGCGCAAGGCGGTGTACAGCTCTGTCACCGCCAGGGAGTGCGCCAGGAACAAGGAGCCCACCGGCCAGGGCCGCTGCCACCGCGACCGCTCCGGGTCCAAGATGCACAAGGCCGCCACGTCGAGGGTGTAGACGAAGCCCGCAGAGCCTGCCCGCACGCCGCCGATCCGCCGGGGCAGCCGCGCGAGGAGCCGCCGCGCCACCATCCCGGCCAGCACCTCCCTGCCCCGCCGCGCCGAGACGCCCGCCAGATGCAACCGCACCAACTGCGCCCCGGTGGCCACGCGCACCACGGATAGCGTCGTAAGGATCTCTCGCTCCCGAGGCGGGATGGTCGCAGCCAGTGCCGCCACTTGACGGGAGGTGACATATGCCCGGCTCATGAGTTCACCCCACGAAGAAGCCAGGGAGTCGTCTGCACATTTGGCCCGGAAACCGCACCCCACCACGGCAAACGCGCAGGTCTACTCGACGCGACCGGCACAGCGGCCGGAAGTGCCCGCCTCATTCGGACACCTCCCGGCGGCCGACCCGTCCGGCGGGCTTGGTACCGTCATGGCGTGCCCGGATGGCGGCTTCCACCTCGTCCCGGTCTCGCCCGAAGCGATCCCGCGAGGCGGCCCGCACGATGTTGGCCTGTCCCGTAGCCGGAGGCGGCAGCAGCGTCACGCCGGTGGCAGGTGGGGCCACCCGCGCCCCGGCCGACAGCGACACCGCAACCTCATACGCACCCAGCCCCTGCAAGTCCGCTGCCCCCAGGTGCGGCGCCAGCTCCTTGGCGAGCCGCCCAGCGTCTGACGCAGCCGCCTGGAAGATCACCCGGCTGCGGGCATTGGCCAGGACTGCTTCCCGAAGGTCCGCCGACAGCTGCCCCAGATGTTGATGGGCCAAGATCATACCGAGTCCCAGGCCCCTGGCCTGCGCCAACACATCGGGG
>NZ_CDWRCL010000164.1:0-9249 GCF_977927575.1 Frankia sp. CcCS3 | reverse complement strand
CTCGTTCGTCAGGTCACCCCACGCCACACAACGGATCATGCAATCCGAAAATCACCATCAGATCCACGGCCAACCCCGGGACGTACTTCCCAAACAGGCCCTAGGTTGTCACGTTCCACATGAGATGGACACGACCGGGTTGGGTGCCCTCTGTACCCGGGGACGGTAGTGGCAGGCCAGCACGACGACCTCCGCCCGCTCGAGGTCGATGATCTACAGTCGCCAGCGAAGTCGCTGCCCGTAACTACCCGTGAGGTTGTACGCCTACAGAATCTCCACCTACAGAATCTCCATGAGGATGCGGGGGCGGGGTAGGGGCGATCCGCTCGCGCTCGCCAACATGTCGCTGCGGCTCACACGTACGTTCCTGGAGGCTCCTGCTGCTGTCCTTTACCCACGCGATGATCTGGGCCCGTGAGGTGAAACCGAGCTTGCCGAGAATGCGCTCGACGTGACCTTCCGCCGTGCGCTGGGCGATCACCAGGTAGCTCGCGATCTCCTTGTTGCTCAGGCCGCGGGCGACGAGGTCCGCCACCTGACGCTCCCGGAGGGTCAGGGGCACCTCCGGCTCGCCGGCGGGAACGACGGGGTGGGCGACAGGAGTCCCGGTGCCCTGGGTAGCCGCGGCGACGGCCTCGTCCAGGTCGAGTTCCGCGCCCTGCGCCAGGGCGCGTTCGAGCTTCCGTTGACCTAGGACGCGTCGCAGGGACGCCTCGCATCGGTGGTGGAACGGGGCGAGCCCGAAGGCGGCGATCGACGCCCCGGTCTCACGCCAGATCCGCCCGGCCGCGCCGAGCAGGACCGCGGACTCGTGGTGCCGGCCGGCCGAGGCCATGACCCACGCCTGCTGCTCCAGCGCGACAGCGATGCCGGCATGGTCGTGGAACGCGTATTTCAGGGAGATGGCCGCGGCATGGTGCTCCATCGCCTGCTCCAACTCGCCTAGCTGCCAGGCCGCCAGACCGAGGCCGCACAGAGCGAACGAGCGGAAGCAGTATTCACCGAATCGCTCGGTCAACGCCACGCATTCCGCGAAGACGGTCGCCGCCGCGTCCTGTTCCTCGCGGATTCCGTGGGCCAGCCCGAGATAGAGCAGTGATTGGGCGAGGCCGAACGGCTCGTCGAGGTCAGCGAACCGGCGGCGGGCGTCCTGACTGCGCTCCACCGCCGCCGGCCTGTCCCCGCTGATGGCGGCGAGCCTGCCCTCGACGCAGGCGATGCGTGCGAGCACCCGCTGGTCGTGCACCCTAGCGGCCAGATCGCGAGCCTCGGCCAGCAGTGACGCCGCCGCGGTGATGTCGCCCTGGAGGGACGCGGCGTGGGCGGCCGATTGCAGACCGATAGCCCGGATCCCGTCCGGCTCCGTGGCCTTGCTCAGCCCCCGATCAAACCAGAAACGCGCCTCGCTGAGCAGCCCGATGGCGGCCCAGTATTGCCACAGGGCCACCATGATGGACAGAGCGGTCTCCGCCAGGCCCGGTGTAGTGAGGCAGAAGTCCAGCGCAACCCGTAGGTTCGCTTGCTCGCTCCGGATCCGCCTGATCCAGTCCAGTTGGGCCGGGCTGCACCACTGAGCGTCGGCGAGGGCCGCCATCCGGCGGTAGTAGGCGAGATGCCGACGGCGCACGTCCTGCTCCCGACCGGACTCGCGCAGGCGGTCCTGGCCGTACTGGCGAATGGTGTCCAGCATCCGGAACCGGACCGTCCCCTCGTCGTCGTCACGGACCAGAATCGACTTGTCAACCAGCCCGCTCAGCACGTCCAGCACGACTGCCGGCGGGCACCTGGCACCCCCCACCTGCTCAGCCGCCTCCAACGTGAACCCGTCGGCGAACACCGACAGGCACGCCCACATCTGCTGCTCGTCGGGATTGCACAGGCCGAAGCTCCAGTCGATCAGCGCGCGCAGGGTCTGCTGGCGGCGGGGCCCGGCTCTGTTGCCTCGCGTCAACAGGCTGTAGCGGTTGTCGAGCCGATCGAGGATCTGCTCCAGGGACAGCGTCCGGAGCCAAGCAGCCGCCAGTTCGATCGCCAGCGGGATGCCATCCAGGCGATGGCACAGCAACGCGACGGTCCGCCAGTTGCCCTCGTCGAGGCTGAATTCCCCGAGCACCGCTGCCGCGCGTTCCGCCAGCAGGCTCACCGCCTCGTACTGGACGAGCCCGCCAGCCAAGGCGGACTGGTCCGCGCCCGGGGCCGGCACCGGGGGCACCCTCAGCGGGGGCACCCCCAGCACCCGTTCCCCGGCCACCCCGAGCAGGTGGCGGCTGGTTGCGATGACCCGCAGGCCCGGGCCCGCGCGCAGCAGGGTGTCGACGAGCCGGGCACACGCGTCCACGAGGTGCTCGCAGTTGTCGAGCACGAGCAGGATCCTGCACGGAGCAAGGTGCGCGGCGAGCGTCGCCGCGGTCCATCGCCCGGAGAGGCGCTGCAGGCCCATCGCCTCGGCGACCGCGTCGGCGACCAGTGACGGGTCGTCGAGGTCGGCCAACTCGGCGATCCAGACACCGTCGGGGAACGCGCGCTGCCGGTCCGCCGCGAGCCGAAGGGCGAGGCGGGTCTTCCCGACCCCCCCGGGCCCGGTCAGCGTGAGCAACCGGGCGCCGGACAGCAACCGCAATGCCTCTGCCAGCTCCCGTCTGCGACCGACGAAGCTGGTCAGTTCCGCCGGCAGGTTCGACCTTCCACGTCCGGACACATACAACACCGTCCCGCTACCTGCGGGGGGACACAACTGGGGCGGACAGGTGGGCGGACAGGTAGTGAAACAGGTAGTTCTCCCGTCCCCGCACGCCGGTCCGTCGCTCAGGCTGTGCCCATGCCGAGAACGCAGACTGCACTGCCGGCAGCCTTGGGATGCCAGGCGCCGGAGCCGCGGCGACTGGCGCGGTACCCCATCCTGATCATGGCGCTGCCCCCGCAGCCGACGTCAGCGCGGGCAGCCCGCCGGTTCGTGTGGGACGCACTGAGTGGAGGGAGATGTCCACCTCGTCGAGCCCACTGAGCTGCTGGTGAGCGAGCTGGCCAACACAAGCCCCTTGATATCGTCGACACCAGCCCTGTGCACTTATGACGAAGTAAATTTCATGCGAGACCAAGCATGCGAGACCAAGTGCGAAAATCCAGCCGGCAGACGAGGCCGACCCGCGCCCCCCTGCAACTTCGACAAATCCCTGATTTGATGACCAACGAGAAAGCCCATTCAATGGGGGGCGTGCCGACGATTCGGCGGACGACCTCCGAAACTGATGTCGTGGTAGTCGGTGCCGGCATCGTAGGCCTGGCGAACGCCCTTCAGCTTGCCAAACGAGGCCTGCGAGTAACGCTGATCGACAACCTTCGCGACAAGAAACACAGCTACAAGGTCGGAGAGTCGTTCCTAGGCTTCACAAGTGCTTTTCTCCGCGCTGTGGGCGAGCTGGACAAATTCATCACCGAGAAATCATTCGCGAAACTCGGTGTATGGTTCTCCCACGGCACGGAGAACAGATCAGACTTCCGCGACGCCACCGAGTGGGCCATCAATGCCGACCCGAATCCGCCGCACTATCTCTACGATCTTGCGCCCGACAAGAAGTGGTTCCGCTGCATGTTCCTCGACATGCAAATCGTCCGCCCCGAAGCGGAGGATGCGATGTGCGCGGCCGTCCGACGGCGTGCTGGAATAACTTTCGTCGACACCGCCCGAGTGAGCGACATACAGATCTCCCCGGGAGCGGACTGGCATCAGGTGGAATGGCTTGACGGCACAACCGGAAACAGTAACATCATCCGGGCGCGCTGGGTCGTCGACTGTTCTGGGCGCAACCGGTTGTTGGCCCGTGGCCGCGGACATGCCGCGGAGCGGCGGGAACTGACTGACGGATTTCAGACGACGGCCGTCTGGGGCCAGTTCGAGGGCGTGACCGACGGTCTGTTCGGTGACGAGTGGACGCATACCTTCCCTAACGGCCGCAATACGCAACGCGACCTGTACACCGTACATTTGTGTGGGGGCGGTTACTGGATCTGGGTCATCCGGCTCTCGAAGGACCGGATCAGCGTCGGTGCGACTTTCGACCAGCGGTCGGCGCCACCCGGCCGAACTCCGCAGGAGCAGTTCTGGAATCTCATCCGGCGGCACCCCGTCCTCGACAAGGTAATCGCACCGGAGTCGCTCCTTGAGTTCCGGACCTACCGCAACGTCCAGCACTGGACCGACACGTTCGTCAGCCCGCAGCGATATGCAATGGTAGGCGACGCGGGCAGCATCATCGACGCCTACTACAGCCAGGGAATCGCGCTGGCCCTGGTGACCAGTTGGCATCTCGCCAACATTATCCAGGACGACGTCCGCTCCGGGCACCTGGACCGGGCGTATATCGAGCGGGTGAACCGAGCCACTCGCCAGGACTGGCACATGCTGCGCGCGATGGTCCGTGAAAAGTACACTGCCGCGATCGCGGACCCTCGCTTCTTCGTGTTGTCCCACGTGCTCGACATGATGGTCTTCTGGTCGGTGGGCAGCACCCGTTCAGCGATCACCCGATGGCTCGTCGACACCGAGGGCGACACTACTCGGGAGACCCCGAAGCACCGCCGCGTCCGGCGGCGTCTCCAATCCACGCTGTTCTACTCCCGGGCCCCGCTGTGGCGGTGGTTGCCGCCGGAAACCGTGCATTGGATACAGAGCCGGCTACAGGCCAACCTCGCTGCCCGCGCACGCTGGCGGCTGGATCACGGTGTCAAGCTACCAACGGTTCGTAGCGTCCAGAACGTCACCGCGCCGCTGCCTAAGGGGACGTAATGAAGTAACAAATACGTGATCGAGAGCATCGTCGCAGGTCACAGGCCTGTGGAGGGTTCGAAACGCGCAAGTTATTTCATTTCGACTCCTAAGCTGTGGTGGCTGGCGATCGGCGGGGACCGGGGACGAGATATTTCAGCTCATGACCTGGTGGAACCCGCGGAACTACGACCTGAGGGCACCGCGACCTGGTTGGACCGGTTACCCGTGCCGGCCAACACCCGATTGCGGTGGGTGATCCGGCTGCGGCCGTACGCCCTGCTCGCCGGATTCACCGCCGCCTATCTGTGGGACGGGGCGGACACGGCGGTCCGACGCCTACGCCTGCTTGTACGCCGCCCCAGCGACAGCGCGACGGCCAGCGAATTCGCTAACCGCGCGGCCTTACTGAGGAAGGATGAATGAAAGCCGTTACCACTGGGCGACCGATCGCCTACCTACATTTTGACTCGCAGCATGCGGAGTACCCACAGATCGTTACTACCCTGGCTGACTACGGTGTCACGGCAGTCGCGGTTCACCTCGACAACGTGCACGCCGTCGACTGGACAGCGTTCGATGGCGTGAACCTACGAATGTGCCGCGGCTTCCACGAGCGGCCCGACTTCCTTGACAAGATCCGGAAACTTTACCTGGAGCTGGACGGGAAGATTCCCATTCTGAACTCGATGCGGGTGGCCGTCGGGACGCTCGACAAACGGCGGTACCTGTCAGAGCTCGAACAGGACGGCATCGCGGTGATCCCGACCCGGTGGGTTTCCCGGGGCGAGGACGTGACGATTGACACGCTCATGGCCCAGACCGGATGGGACCATGCCGTCATCAAGCCAACCGTCTCGGCCGGCTCCTGGCGCACCTTCCGGGTCTCACGGAGCGGGCCGAGCACCTCAGCAACGCACTTCGTCCGGAACGGCCACAAAGCAACGTCGACGACGGGCCTGGCACCACGCCGCGGCACGGAACCCGAGACTCTGCTCCGTGACCTGGTGTCCACTCATCACGTCTGTGTCCAGCCCTTTCTTTCATCGATCCTGACCCACGGGGAACTCTCCTTCGTCTTCCTAGACGGAAAGTTGAGCCACACGGTCCGCAAAAGAGTCGCCCGGGACGGCGGCTGGTGGGCACACGAACCGTTCGGCGGCCGGAACGAAGTGATCCAGCCGACACCAGCCGAGCGTGAATGGGCGTACGGTGTGTATGAAGCACTGGAAAACCGATACGGACCGTTGATCTTCGGCCGGGTTGACGGCTTGCGGGACGAACACCGTGTGCTGCGGCTACTGGCATGTGAGCTCGTCATCCCCCGTCTGCTCCTGACCGAGGGCAACGCCTACGACACGTACGCAAAAACCATCATGCGGGCGGTTGGCGGCTGACCCGATGATCTACCAAGAAACGCTCGCCGGCCCGGGGGGAGCAACGGTTATGTACGCAGCGCATCGGACCTACCCGCGGTTTACCTCGTCCTCCCACTCTCGCTCGTGCTCGGCGTCACCGTCGGTTTAGACGTCCGCCTGCCCTTCCCAGGAGTAGTGATGGTCAACGCATCCGGTCCGGTAGCCGCGCTGTCGTCCCATGTACTTCTCGTTTTCCTGCTCCAGATCGCCGTCCTGCTCGGGCTGGCTTATCTCCTCGGGCGGGCGGCAATGCGGCTGGGAATGCCGGCAGTGGTGGGTGCACTCCTCACCGGCGTGATCCTCGGGCCATCCCTGCTCGGCACGCTCGCGCCTGGCTTCGCCGGCTGGCTGTTGCCCGCACGGGCCGACCAGTTCCATCTCCTCGACGCCGTCGGCCAGCTCGGCGTGATTCTGCTGGTCGGATTCATCGGCATAGAGATGGACATCCAGATGCTGCGGCGCCGGGGTCTGACCGCCGCCCGGGTCGGCCTCGCCGGGCTGCTGGTTCCGGTGGGCCTCGGCGTCTTGGCGGGTCTGCTGCTGCCCGGCTCTCTCGTCGCGGACGGCGCCCATCGGCTGGTGTTCGCGCTGTTCCTCGGCGTCGCGCTCGGGGTCAGCGCGATCCCGGTAGCCGCGAAGATCCTCATCGACATGAACCTGCTGGACCGCAACGTCGGCCAGCTCACCCTGGCCGCGGCCGCAGTCGACGACGTGGCCGGGTGGTCCGCACTCTCCATGATGTCGGCGATGGCGACCACGGGCGTGCGTGGCAGTGACATCGCCGTGCCGGTGGTCAGCGTGCTCGGCGCCGTGCTGGCCGCCCTGGTAGCCGGTCCTCCGACGGTCCGAAGGGCACTTCGATACGCCAGCACGGCGCGCCACGGCGGTGGCCACATCGTGGCCATCACCGTACTGATCCTGGCCGCGGCGGCGGCCACGGAGGCGCTGAGACTCGAGGCGGTCTTCGGCGCGTTCATCGCCGGCATCGTCATCGGTTCCAGCCGGGGTTTCGCTCCCGACCGGGTCGCGCCGCTGCGGACGGTGGTGCTCACCGTACTGGCGCCGATCTTCTTCGCCACCGCCGGGCTACGGGTCGATCTCGGCAAGCTCACCGACCTGTCGGTCCTCGCCGCCGGCCTGGTGGTCCTGCTGCTTGCCGTCGCAGGCAAGTTCGCCGGCGCCTACCTCGGCGCCCGGGCCAGCCGGCTCGGCCACTGGGAGGCCCTCGCGCTCGGCGCCGGGCTCAACGCCCGCGGGGTCATCGGCCTGGTCGTCGCCGGAGTGGGGCTGCGCCTCGGCGTGTTGAACACGGCAGCTTACACGGTGGTGGTTCTCGTGGCGCTCGTCACCACCATGATGACCCCGCCGATCCTGCACCTCACGATGCAACGGGTGGAGCACAGCGCAGACGAGACACTACGGCGGCTGGACCCCACCAGCGACACCGAAAGCGCACATTCCGCTGCCCGACGCTAGCGCTGGCCTTGCCGTCAAACACCCGTATCCTACAAAAGGTTGTTTCGTAACTCGGTCGGATGTGGTGTAGGTGGGGCGAGGATGTTCTCGACCCGCGCGACCCGACCGGGTCACTCCCGCTCGTCAGCCCGTCGGGAAGACCACGGACAGGTCAACGGCTGCAGGATTGGCTCTTCGGGATTGCCCTGTCACCCTGCCTCTACCTGCCCAGGGGTGCGAATCCCCTAGGCCACCGACCTAAAAAGCTGTTTTAGAATTACCCCGGTCCCGTATCCCAACCCGATAAAGCAAGCTGTCGACCGGTTGGCACGCCGAGCGCCGGAGTCCGATCCCTGGCGCTCGGCGCGCGTCCGAGGTCAAGACAAGATTTAAAACAGGTTCTTAGAATTTTCCGCCGGGAGGGGTGGGGACCGCCGTCTGGGCCAGGCCATTCGTAACGTGGCCGATGACCCCGGCCGGCGCCGGCCGGGGTGTCGCGCCTTGCAAACTCTCGGTACTGGACCGCGGCACGGGCACGGCGCCGCCGTTATCCTGCTTGTAGCTCTGGCCGCAGCCACTGAGGAACAGAGCCGATGGAATGACGAGGGCGCCAAGCACCGTCACCATGGCTCGACGGTCACGGTGTCTCGGTGTCCGGGGCCGCCGGGATCGGAAGGAATATATGGTGTCCATAATGATTCAGTAGTCTACTGCCCTATGCGCAACTTTTCCACCTACCCGAGAGGTCGGGTTTTCCACCTACCCGAGAGGCCGGGAAGATCCTGAAACGTCCGCCCGTTGGGCACAGCCATATCTCCGGCGGGTGAACCAGCCCGCTTCTTCCAAACCTTGCGGGCGTCCTTGACAATCAGGCGCGAGAGCCCGTTCTGAATCTTGAAGCCATGTGCTCTGTGTGCTCTGTGTATTCGAGCAGGAGGTTCTTCGCGCGCCAGGCAGCGTCGATCTCGAAGGCGGCCTCGCCGCCGAGGGTTGCCAGGGTGGTCAGGATCCGGTTGCGGCCGGCCGGGGTGAGCGTCCGCGGGGCCCCGGACGAGAAGTCCTTTGATCGTGTACTCGGGGTCGGTAGCGCGGCCGCGGCGGCCGCGGATCCGGTGGGTGGCCCTTCGGCGGACATCACCGACCGCCTTGTTGGCGCGGTGGGACCGACCCGGGGCGCGGTACTGGTGTTTCCACCGACCCGTCTCCCCGGGCCGTCCCCCGAACCCGGCGTACCCATTACTGGGCACCGGGCCCTCCACACGTTTACGCGCCGGTCATACCGTGGCCTGTTGCGTGCTGTCAGACCACCGGTGCTGACCTGATCCTCACCAAGGATTCCAGCCTTCAGAAACGCCTTCACCAGCGTGGACACGCGCCTGTCAGTGACCCTTTTCCGCAGCCGGCCCATGACGACCGAGTGCGAGATGTTGTCGAAACAGACCTCGATGTTCCCCTCGAACATCCACTCGTATCCCTGGGTGGCGAAGTTGTGGGTCTCAGCTATCGCGTCATACGCCCGCCGGCCCGAGCGAAATCCGTAACTGGAGGGGAGGAAGGCCACTTCCCTACCTGCCAAGATGAGACGAGACAGGCAGTACGTTCCATCTAGGG
>NZ_CDWRCL010000163.1:0-9258 GCF_977927575.1 Frankia sp. CcCS3 | reverse complement strand
GGGGCGGGTGCAGCCCGCCGCGGCGACCGCGGCGACCGCCGCGACCGCGGCGCGGGCCGTGCCACCGGCACCGAGTACGAGCGGCTGGCACGGGACCGCGCCGCGCATCACCCGGCGCAGCGCCATGCTGATGCCGTCCACGTCGGTGTTGTAGCCACGCAACCGACCGGCGGGCCCAACGACGACCGTGTTGACGGCGCCGATGACCGCCGCCGTCGCGTCCACCTCGTCGAGCAGGTCGAGCGCGACGGTCTTGAGCGGCATGGTCAGGGACAGCCCGACCCAGTCCGGATCCGTGCGGACCCGGGTGAGTATCGCGGCGAGCCCGGTCTCGTCGCAGTGCACGGCGGTGTACGTCACCGCGAGACCGAGCCTGGCGTAGGCGGCGGCATGCAGCACCGGGGAGAGCGAATGGCCCACCGGTGCCCCGAGCACGGCGGCGCGGGCGGGGCTCGACGACGACGCGGTAGCCGCGACGGTCGCCGACGGTTCCACGGGCCGACGATGGCACTCAGGGGGCCGGCTGCGGGCCGGGGTCGTGCCGACGGGAACGATCTCCGGCACTACCGGGCCCTCCTCATGCTCGCGGCCTCATGCTCGCGGCTTCCCTCGCACTACTCACGGCCCCCTTCACGCCGGTACTGGGCCTCTGCCTGCTCCCACTCCCGCTCCGTGGTGGCGAAGACCGTCACCTTGCTCTGCGGCATGGAGACGAAATAAAACCACGATCCGTCGGTCGGTTCCAGCGCCGACCGCAGCGCCCAGACGCCGGGGTTGGAGATTGCGCCCGGCGGCAACCCTTTCACGGCCCGTGTGTTGTACGGGTTGTTCTGAGAGAGTTGTTCCCTGGTCAACGGCCCCTCGTACCCGTCCGTGGCGTAGCGAGTGGTCGAGTCCATGTCGAGCCGGCCGAATCTCCCCGACGTGTCCTTGAGCCGATTGTAGATCACCCGGGCCACCTTCGGACCCTCGTCGCGGTTGGCCACCTCCTTCTCGATGATCGAGGCGATAGTGACGATGTCCTTCGGCAGGACCCCGATCGCGGCGGCCCTGCCCTCCAGATCGATCGCCGCGGTCTCCCGCTTGAAGCGGTCGACGAAGGAGCGCAGCAGCTGCTCGGGCGTGGCCCCGGGCATGAGGTCGTAGGTGGACGGGAAAAGATAGCCCTCCAGCAGGTTCGGCGGCGCGTAGGACGGCAGGCCCAGCTGGGTAGGGTTCTTCGCGATCGCCTCCAGGTCTGCCATCGACGTGCCCGGGAGGCGTTCATGCAGTGCCGTGAGAACCTCACGGACGGTCATGCCCTCCTTGATGACGAACTTGAACGGCGCGGACGAGGCCGGGTCGAGCAGGGCCTCGAGCGCCGCGGCGGCGCTCATCCTGGTGTGCAGACGGTAGGTGCCCGGCTGGATGCCCAGCGACTTCGGGTTCGCGGCGGCGGCCTTGACAAACGCGGCGACACTCGCGGTCACGTTCGCGTCGTGCAGCTCCCCGGCGATCTCGCGAGTGCTCGCCCCGGCCGGGATCTGGACCACCGCGATGCCCTCGCCGGAGCCGGAGTAGTCGGCGGGCTCGCCGGTCGAGATGTGCCCGACGACCTTCCCCACCCCGTAGATCCCCAGTCCCAGCAGGGCGGCGACCACGACGAGCACCGCGATGAGCTTCGGCAGCGCGCGACCGCGCCGGCCGCCGTCGGGATCGGGCTCGTCCCAGCCGCCGCCGTCGTCCCAGGCGCGGTGGTCCCAGTCGACCCCGGCACGGTCGTCCGGGTACTGATCGTCGGCGTAGCGATCAGCCGAGTAACGATCATCGCGCTGGCGGGCCCGACGGCGACGCGAGTAGGGGTCCTCGTCGAGTATCTCGTCGAGGTCGCCGCCGGTCACCTCTCGCCCGACGGCGGGACGGCACCGCCCGGGGCCCGGGGGTCGTCTCCCGGAGCCCGGACCACGCCGTCCGGACCCGTGACCGGGGCGGCACACCCGATCGCGCCAGGCGCGCCGCTCCCCCGGCGGCTGTCCAGGTCGTGCTGCAGGATCTGCACGGCTGCCTCCTGATCCACGAGACTCCGGCGGGCACGCGAACGAACGCCACGCTCGGCCATCCTGCGATGAGCCGCAACCGTGGTGAGCCGCTCGTCCACAAAACGCACGGGGACGGGTGCGATCCGCTCGGCGAGTACCTCGGCGTACTGCCGCACCAGCCGGACCGCCCGGCCTTCCTGCCCGGACATCTGTCTGGGCAGGCCGACCACGACCTCTACAGCCTGCCGCTCCCGGACGATGAGGACAAGCCGATCGATGTCCGCATTGCCCCGTCTATCCCTGGCCAGGGTAGTCACCGGAACCGCGAGCACGCCGCCGGGGTCGCTAGCGGCGACCCCGACCCGCACCGAGCCGACGTCGACCCCGATCCGCACCCCGGGCCGAGAAGCCCCGGGCCGGGAGCCCGAGCCGCTCACCGCGAGGCGTGCTCGGCCACCAGCCCCCGCAGCCTGGCAAACACCGCCGGCACCAGCTGTGGGCCCCCCCCGCCGCCCTGGGCCACGTCCGGCTTGCCGCCGCCCTTGCCACCCAGGCTCGCCCAGGACTGCCGCACCAGGTCACCGGCGCGCAGCCCCCGGCCGCGCGCGGCGTCGTCGGTCACCACAACGATCGACGACCCGTCGGCCTTGGCCACGGCGACGACGGCGGGCCGCCCGGCCAGCCGCCCACGCACGTCCAGCGCCAGCAGCCGCACGTCGTCGGGGGCGGTGCCGGCGGGCACCTCGGCGGTGACCACGGCGACGCCAGCCACCTCCTCGGCACCCTCGGCCAGCGCCCCGGCCCCGGCGAGCACCGCGGCGGCCCGCAGTCGTTCCAACTCCCGCTCGGCGTCGCGCAGCCGGCCGACGATGTCGGTGACCCGGTCCACCAGCTCGTCCGGACGGGCCTTCAGCGCGGTGGACAGCTGCGACACCAGGAGATGCTCGCGCGCCAGGTAGCGGAAGGCGTCGAGGCCAACCAGCCCCTCGACCCGGCGGGTGCCCGCGGAGATCGACGCCTCCGACAGCAGCTTCACCGCGCCAAGCTGCGCGGAGCTCGCGACGTGCGTGCCACCGCACAGCTCGCGGGCGTAGTCGCCCACATCGACGACCCGCACGGCGTCGCCGTACTTCTCGCCGAACAGCGCCATCGCGCCGAGCCGGCGGGCCTCCTCCTGCGTGGTCACGAAGGCCCGCACCGGCAGGTCACGCAGGGCGACCTCGTTGATCTCGTCCTCGACGTCGGCGAGCACCGACGGCGGCACCGCGCCGAGGGCGTGGAAGTCGAACCGCAGCCGGCCCGGGGAGTTCAGCGAACCGGCCTGGGTCGCGCCCTCGCCCAGCGCGCGACGGAACGCGGTGTGCACGAGATGGGTGGCGGTGTGCGACCGGGACACCCCGCGGCGACGATCGGCATCCACCTCCGCGAACACCTCCGCGCCAAGCCGCAGCTCGCCGCCGAGCACCCGCACCCGGTGTAGGACCAGGTCGGGCACGGGCCGCTGGACGTCGAGCACCTCGACCTCGCCGCCGTCGAAGCGCAGCCGACCGAGGTCGGGCTCCTGGCCGCCACTCTCGGCGTAGAAGGGGGTCGCGTCGAGCACGACCCCGACCTCGGTGCCCTCCCCCGCCGCCGCCAGCCCCGCGCCGTCGGCGATGCCGATGAGGCCCACCACGCCGGAGGCCCGGCTGAGCTCCTCGTACCCGGTGAAGGTCGTCGGGCCGGAACGGGCCAGGATCGGCCGGAACGCGGACAGGTCGACGTTGCCGATCCGCCGCGCGGCCCGGTCCGCCTTCGCAGCCTGCCGCTGGCGGTCCATCAGCCGGTGGAAACCCGCCTCGTCGACGGACAGGCCCGCCTCAGCGGCCATCTCCAGCGTCAGGTCGATGGGGAAGCCGTAGGTGTCGTGCAGCTTGAAGGCCGCCTCGCCGCCCAGCATGGTCGAGCCCAGGGATCGGGCCTGGCGCGCCGCGGTGTCGAAGATCGTGGTGCCGGTGCGCAGCGTCTCGGCGAACGCCTGCTCCTCCGCGACGGCGACCCCGGTGATCGTCTCGGCGTTGTCGACCAGTTCGGGATAGATCGTCCCCATCGCCGAGCCGACGACCGCGAACAGCTCGCTCATCACCGGCTCGTGGGCGCCGAGCAGCCGGGCGTTGCGGATCGCCCGGCGCAGCATGCGGCGCAGCACGTAGCCGCGCCCCTCGTTGGAGGGGACGGCGCCGTCGGAGATCAGCATCGCGGCGGTGCGGGTGTGGTCGGCGATCACTCGCAACCGCACGTCGTCGGCGGGGTCCGCGCCGTAGCGCCGCCCGGTCAGCCGGCCGGCAGCGTCGAGCACCGGCCGGGAGACGTCGATCTCGTAGAGGTTGTCGACGCCCTGGAGGATGGTCGCCATCCGCTCCAGGCCCATCCCGGTGTCGATGTTGCGGGCCGGCAGCTCACGCTCGATCGGATAGTCGTACCCGGCGCCCTCGCCCCGCTCGTACTGCATGAAGACGAGGTTCCAGACCTCGAGGTATCGCTCCTCGTCCGCGATCGGACCGCCCTCGCGGCCGTAGGCGGAGCCGCGGTCGAAGTAGATCTCGCTGCACGGCCCGCACGGCCCGGGCACGCCCATCGACCAGAAGTTGTCCTCCTTGCCGCGGCGCTGGATACGCTCGGCGGGCAGCAGCTCGCGCCAGATCCCCTCGGCCTCGTCGTCGTCGAGGTAGACCGTCGCCCACAGGTCGTCGGCCTTGAAGCCGAACCCTTCGGTGAGCAGCTCGAAGGCGAACGGGATCGCCTCGGCCTTGAAATAGTCGCCGAACGAGAAGTTGCCGCACATCTGGAAGAAGGAGGCGTGCCGCGCGGTGTGCCCGACATTCTCGATGTCGACCGTCCGCACGCATTTCTGCACGCTGGTCGCCCGCGGCCACGGCGCCGGGAGATCCCCGAGAAAATAGGGCTTAAACGGCACCATGCCGGCGTTGACCAGCAGCAACGTCGGATCCTGGGCGACCAGTGAGGCGCTCGGGACGACGGTGTGCCCGCGCCGGGCGAAGTGGTTGAGAAAGCGGCTACGGATCTCGGCCGTGTCCATCGGGTTCACGTCGTCCAGACTCGTGGGAAGAGGTTCGACATCCCGGGCTGGCGCGCTGTAGGTCGGGCGCGCCTTCCGGGCTGCGGTGAGGGCAGGTGCCCCCGGCCCGCGGGCGAGGGAGTCCTCAGGGCCGCCGGGCGCCGGGGACGAGCCGCATCGTGCGTTCGGCGTCGTCGAGGTCAGCGGGGTAGCGCGGCGCGCCGGAGCCGGCGGCCTGCGCTGCGGCGTCCCGGGGCGGGGCAGCCCCGACCGCATCGCCTCGGTCCGCTTTGTCGCCTCGATCTGCTTCGTCCGGATCACCGTCGAGGCCGAGCGCGACACGGATCTCCTCCTCCCGCTCGGCCGCGGCCTCGCGCACGTCCGCGAGGAACTCCTGTACCGACTGTACGAGAGAGCCGGCCAGGCTCGTCGGCGTCAGGGAGGCTGCGGCCTTCGCCACCTGGCGCACCACCACGACGCCGGCCGCCGCCCCGAAAGCGAGATAGAAGATCCTCGACATCTACCGGCCTCCCCTACGCCCGCCCGCCGCGCCGGCGGCCGTGGGCACCGACGGGGTCTTCTCGCCCGCGGGCTGCGGGCCGCCACGCCCGGCCGACCGGCGCGCCGCCTTCTCGGCCTTCATCTGGGCCGTCACCCGGGACTCGACCTCCGAGCGGGTCCGCTTGGCCGCCGCCTGGCGCACGCCGTAGCTGAACGCCGCGACACGCACCATCGGGCCGCCGAGCGTCGCCGCGAACAACGATGTCAGCGAGGAGACGTTGGTCGTGATCGACTGCACGTTCGCCGTAATCGCATCGACCCGGTCGAGTTCTTTGTTGACGTGCGAGAGTGCCAGATTGACCTCGTCGACCGTCGCGCCGGCCTGCCGGACCCGGGCGGTTCCCTCGTCGAGGGCGAGACCGGTCTGGCGTACCCGGGCCGCGGCCTCATCGAAGATCTTGCCGAGCTTGAGCAGGACGTAACAGCCGAAGAGGACGAGCACCGCGAACGCGCCCGACGCGATCAGGCCCGCGACCGCACCACCGGACATATGTGCTCCTGCCTCCATCGTCGTTGGGCCGGTCCCACCCACCCGATTCGATCCGCCGTGCCGCGGGCGCCACCCAGCCGACGCTCCTGGAGTGACCTTACCGAGACGGCTACCGGGGCCACGGGTAGCCCCCACGAGAGAAGTCAGGACGGCGAGGAGAACGGTGGGAAGGGCGGCGAAGAGGGCGGTGGGGACGAGCCCGGGGACGGCGGTGGGTCACCGCGTACGACGCCACGCAGCTCACGGACCCGATCGGCCGCGCGGCGCTCGAAGCCGTTACCGCTCGGCTGGTAGTAGTAGGTCGAGGTCAGCCCGTCCGGCGGGTACTGCTGACGCACGACGTTGCCGGGGGCGTCGTGCGGGTACAGGTAGCCCGCGCCGTGGCCGACCCGCTGCGCGCCGCGGTAGTGGGCGTCGCGCAGCTGCGCGGGCACCGGCCCGGCCCGCCCGGCACGAACATCCGAGGTGGCGGCGTCGATCGCCCGGATCACCGCGTTCGACTTGGGCGCCAGCGCCAGGTGGATGACCGCCTGCGCGAGCGCCAGGCGGGCCTCGGGCAGGCCGACGAACTCCAGCGCCTGGCTGGCCGCGACCGCGACACCGAGCGCGCCCGGATCGGCCATGCCGATGTCCTCACTGGCAAGGATGATCATCCTTCGAGCGACGAACCGGGGATCCTCGCCGGCCTCCAGCATCCGCGCGAGGTAGTGGAGGGCCGCGTCGACGTCGCCGCCCCGCATCGACTTGATGAAGGCACTGATCACGTCGTAGTGCTGGTCCCCGGACCGGTCGTAGCGCACTGCGGCCCGGTTGACGGCCCGCTCCAGCAGGTCGAGATCGAGCCGTGGCCGCGGGTCGACAAGCGCCTCGGTGTCTGCACCCGCCCCGGCATCGGCACCCGCCCCGGCGTTCCCGCCCGGTCCGGATTCGCGCTCATGGGCTTCGAGCAGCGCCTCGACCCCGGCCTCCAGGCTGGTGAGGGCCCGGCGGGCGTCACCTCCGGCAAGGCGGACCACGTGCTCGCGGGCCTCGTCGGACACCGACAGCCGCCCGTCGTACCCACGCGGGTCGCGCAGCGCCCGGGCCAGCACCCCGCGGATGTCGTCGTTGGTCAGCGGCTCCAGCGTCAGCAGCAACGACCGGGACAGCAGGGGGCTGACCACGGAGGAGAAGGGGTTCTCGGTGGTGGCGGCGACCAGAGTGACCCAGCCGCGCTCGACCGAGGGCAGCAACGCGTCCTGCTGCGTCCGGGTGAACCGGTGCACCTCGTCGATGAACAGCACTGTGCGCGCACCAGACGTTGACAGCGTCTCGCGAGCCTCATCGATGACGGCGCGGACATCCTTCACTCCGGCGGTGACCGCGGACAGCTCCCGGAAGCGTCGCCCGGTCGCCCTCGACACGATGTGCGCCAGCGTGGTCTTGCCGGTGCCGGGCGGTCCCCACAGCACGACCGAGGTCGTTGCGCCCCCCTCGACCAGCCGGCGCAGCGGGCTTCCCGGTCCGAGCAGATGTCGCTGGCCCACGACCTCGTCCAGGGTCCGCGGCCGCAGCCGGGCGGCGAGCGGAGCCGCGCGGTCCACCCCCGGACCGCTGCCACGCTGATCCCGGGGACCGGCGAACCCCGAGGCGGAGCGGGACGCCGTCCCGGCTGCCGACGCATCGGACGCCCCGGCACCAGCCCCGGCAGCAGCGGAGAGATCGGCGTCGAACAGGCTCACCCGTTCACCGTACGACCGTCGTACGACCGTCGGGAGGCACGATCAGCCCGGAGCACGGCAGACCGCGGCCCCGACGGCGGCCCACCGAAGCAGACATATTTCATACAACGGCATAAGTATCTTAAATTGGCCCTTACGACCCCACGCCCATTTCCCCGACCACGCTCGGACCACCAGAGCTTCATTGCCAATGTGCCGGAACGCGGCCAATGTGCCGGAACGCGCGGCGAACGGGTAGTGCGCCGCGCGTCATCCGGCACAATCCCCCGAGAGACCACACTTCGTTCACGTCGGACAACCGAGCCCCAATGGTGCGCGTATTATCATTCAGCTAGTCCGTTCAGCTGCTCGACTGAGCACACGTGCCACCTTCGTGGTAATGCACGGTGTTCCGGACGGAACCGCGCCCGAAACCGACCCGGGAACCGGGCCGGATTACGAAATCGCCCTGACCAGCCCAGATCGCGACGACGGGCTACCGCACCGCACCGCCAGAACCAACCAGCTCACCCGGAGACCGAAACCCTGCCCCGGAGAGGTGCCACCCGATGACCGTGCTACAGCCGCCCCGCGCCCTCGGAAACCGTGCCGCCGCATCACGCGGGCACCGCTTCGACAAGAACAGCGCGATACCCGAAGCTCCGATCGCATCAGCCGAGCCGACCGGGCATCCGGTTCGGCTGGCCCGCCCAGGGGAGACGGACGACCGCGAGTCGCACCCCACCCGGGACACCACCACGACAATCACCCGAACCAACACCCCCGGCACCGCCACCCCCGGCATCACCGGCCCCGGCCACCCCCTGCCCACCCCCCTGCTGGCCACCAACCGCGTCGGCCAACACGTCCGCGTCCCCAAAACCGCCGAACTCGTCGCCGCCCACCTACGCCGCCAGATCGTCCGCGGCGAACTCCAAGAAGGCGACGCCCTACCCCCCGAAGCCGTCCTCATGGAACAGTTCGGCGTCTCCCGCCCCACCCTGCGCGAAGCCTTCCGCGTCCTCGAATCCGAAGCCCTCATCTCCGTCCGCCGCGGCGCCCACGGCGGCGCCCGCGTCCACACCCCCAACGGCGACGTCGCCGCCCGCTACACCGCCCTCGTCCTCGAACACCGCCACACCACCCTCGCCGACATCCACACCGCCCACACCCACCTCGAACCCACCGCCATCCGCCTCCTCGCCACCACCGCCACCGACCACACCCTGACCACCCTCACCGCCCACCTCACCGCCACCGACCACGCCCTGACCACCCCCACCCCCAACCCCACCGACATCCACACCCGCCACCTGCACTTCCACACCCTGCTACTCGACACCACCACCAACCACACCCTCACCATGATCACCAGCATGCTCCGGCGCATCCTCGATGCCACCACCCCCGACACCCCCACCCCCATCCCCG
>NZ_CDWRCL010000162.1:1295-9919 GCF_977927575.1 Frankia sp. CcCS3 | reverse complement strand
CCCGCAGCGAGAAGAGCTCGACCAGGAAATCCGCCACCAGTGCTCCCTTCACGCAGCTCCGCGCTCGAGCGCAGAGGCCGTGCCGCGACGCAGATAAGCTATCGGAGCCGACCGGGACGACACGCGGCGCGCGCACGTACCGACCCGCACGGACGCCTGGGCCACAGCGCTCCGGTCCAGGCGCGGGCGGGCATTTTCAGCACGGATAGTCCGGTTCCTCCCAGTGCCAGCCGCAGGGGTTCACCAGGAAGAGTTTGTCCTCGACTTCACTGTCCTCAGCCGTGACGGCCATCGAGAAGTGATTGTCCACTCCTTCCTGTAGTCCCCCGGGCCACCCGGCCGCCAAGGCGGACCACAGCAACCGCAGAACCTCGGCCGGGGACCCCGCCGTAGGTAGTCCCAGTGCCGCCGCGAGTTCGACCAGCCCGTTGGTCGCCAGCGTGGGGTTCTCCGCGTTGAGCCACCACACGATCTGGTATCCGGCGGCGCGTCTGTGAGCGTACTCGACTGCGAGCTGGGTCTTGCCCACACCTCCCATTCCTCGCAGCGGCACAACAGCGATTGCCTCCGCGTCGGGTTGACGCAGGCGGCCGTCCAACGCCCGGAGAAGGTCGTCGCGGCCGGTGAAGAACGGGTTTCGGGCCGGGACGTTCCAGATCCGCGGCAGCCGCCGGGGGAACTCCGCTCGGCCCGGAAAGGTGACCGGTGAACCGGACCCACGTAAGCCCGCCGACACTCCGTCGAGAAGCCGGCGGCGAGCGTCGTCCTCTTCCAACCCGAGCAGCTCGATCCGGGTCGGCGGCGCGTACAGCTCAGGGATCGAGCAGTCAGCCACAACCACCGGAACGACGCGGCCCGGATGGTCGCTCGCGAACGCCGCGGTGTGCTCGGCTTGGGAAAGGCGCTGGGCGAAGTAGGCGTCGGTGTAGACGGCCACTACCCGCTCAGCCAGCGGTGACGAGAAAAGCATGCCGGTCGGGTCCAGTACGGCCCGGCGCCGCCACTGGCGGGACGGATATGGCTGCCGACCCAACCTATCCCGCGGCCTGGCTCATGGTACCTCGATGCCCTCGCTGCGGAGGAGCTCGGCGGCCTCGTCGGAGCTGCCCGCCTGCCGACGCCCGGCGGTGGGCCGAGGCCGAACTCCTCACGACGACCTCGGACCACTGCGGGTCGTCCGTGCGGGTGGCTCCCGACCCTGCCTGGCGACACGCCGGTCGTCGGCCGACTTTCCGGCGACTTTCCGGGGCCCTGACCTGGCGGTGCACCCCGGAAGTCGACACAGCAACAACGGATATCCTCGACGTAGCCCGTTCAGACTAGTTTGATCTGACTATCCAGATGGTCGCCAGACCTACCGGCAATCATGATCATCTGGATCCTCGCGCCGAGGGTGGGCGACGCGCGGGGCGCTCTGGCCGGGGGTCGGCGTGTAGGGCACCCGGGGCTGGACGGCGTAGGTCAGCGCCGCTGTGAGCGCCGGAAGCCAGCCGAGGTAGTACGCGCTCACGGCCACCAGCGCCATGGCCGGGAGCGGGGCCAGCAACATGCTCGTACGGGTTGGGGGCATGACGTACGTCCTTTGTTATCGGGTGTATGGCTAGTTAATTTTGGGGATGTTTTATCGTCTGCCTGATCCCCCGACAAGTGCCGTAACTTCGCATGTCAATAGAGACATTCGGGAGTACACAGCAATGTGCGTCGCAACCCCGCACCACCACCGGCGACGGTCTTTCTCCAGATGGTGTCGCAACCGTCCACCGGTACTGTCGCTACCCGGTGGAGGTAGCGACAGTATCGGTGGATCGCCTGCCCACCAGGGAAAATAGGGCCGCGGTGACCGGGAACCCGAAGGATCAGGGCGGTCGCTGGCCTGCCATCGACAACGGAGTCTCCCGCGACCACCGGTGTCTTCTGCTGTTCTTCCACCTCCTGCACGCCCTCTACCAGGTGCCGTGGAAGTCCTGCTGTTCGCTGCCGGTGGGCGACCCCGGTCACGACGCCGAGAAAAAGAAGATCGAGCGGCGGTTCACAGGGAAAACGAAACTCGACTGGGACCAGATCGTCTGCTATCTGAACAAGCTTCCGGAGCCCGACCGGGAATCCGCGACGCTTACGGCTTTCTGCCTGTTCAAGCGGTGGTGCGAAGGGTCACGGGCCGGGCGGACCACGCTGGCGAAGGAGGAGGCAAGCCGCGCGTTGGAGGCCGCCGAGGCCGCGACCGCGGACCGGGACTGGCCCGCGGTCGCCTGGCTGTTGGCGATCCCCGTCGCCGGCATGCCGGTGACCACCACCTCGCCGATCGCGATGGTGCCGGCAGCCGCGGCCGACCCGCTGGTTGCGACAGCCGAGGTTTCGGTGGCCCCCACACGGGCCACACGAGCGGCCCACGTTCCCCGAGCGGACCTGGAGGAGGTGGAACGCCAGCTCGCCGCCGCCCTGGAGCGGGCCCGACAGGACGGCGAGCGGGCCGAGGCTGCGGACCAGCGGCTGGAGGAAGCCGACCGGGTACGCGGCGACCTACGCGCCCGCCTGATCGAGCTCGGCGCCCGGTGTCAGCAGGCCGAAGAGGACCGCGACGCCGCGCTGGCCACCGCCGCCGCCGCGCTCGCCAGCGCCGACGCAGCCGACGCCGACGCGACCGAGGCTCGCGCTCTCGCCGCGGCGGCCAGCGTCGCCCAAGCCGAGGAGCGTGAACGGGAGGCCGAGGCTCGCTGGGTCGAGACGGCAACGCTCCTCACGGTTACCGAGGATCGGGCGGTCGAAGCCGAGCGGCTGGTCGAGCATCTGCGCCGGCGGGAAGCCCACCTCACCGCCCGCGTCGCCCTCCTCGAGGAACAGGCCGCCGCTCCCCCCTCAACCCCCGGCCCGTCCCCGGCACCGGCCACGCCCTCCCCTGACGCGGAGACACCCGTCAGTGGGGCATCAGCCTGGCGTCGGCGGCCGTGGTTGTCCCGGCGGCCGGAGACCGTCATCCGCCGGGGCACCGATGAGGACTACCGCGCGCACGTCCACGAACAGGCAAGCCTGACCGCGCGGCTGGAAGAGACCGACCGGCTGCGCCGCGATCTGGTCGACACCGTCGCCCACGAGTTCCGTGCCCCGCTTGCGGGTATCCGCGCTGTCCTGACCGATGCCCGCAGCGGAGAGGCGGAGGGCGGCACGCTGGCCGGCCGGCTCGACACAGCGATCGACAGCACCCGCCAGCTCGAGCGCCTCCTTGAGAGCATGGTCACCGCGACGACCGCCGCGCACACCGACATCAACGCCAGCGATCTCACCGCGGCTCTCGCCGATGTCCAGACCGTGCTGCACACCACCCACACCGGCTGCCTGGTCGTCGTGGACGCCCCCGCATACCTACCTGTCCGGATGGACGGTGCCACTCTGCGCCGGCTTCTGGGTGACCTCGTCGACACCGTCCTGCGTTCCACACCAGCCGGGGCCCCGGTTCATATCGGCACCGACCTGATCATTCTCCGGATCCGTACACCCACCCGCGTCCTTCCCGACGACACCGAGGCCAGCGCGCTGGCAGCCCCCTCCGCAGCGGGAATCCGCTACGTCATCGAGCAGGTCGTCTCCGCCCACGGCGGCCGGCTGCGTACCGACACCCTCTACAACGATGGCGTCTTCGACATCCTCGAGATCGAGCTTCCCGCCGCCGGCATCCCTGCGGTCCCACCGCTCGGCGCGACCGCAGCCCTTCACCGTCCTCGCGATCCGGCCGCGGCCCCCGCGACCGCGACGCCAGCCCGAACGTGAGAGCACGGATCGTTGTCGGGTATTTTTGGCGCCGTGCTGATCGGCTACGCGCGGGTTTCGACCGCGGACCAGAACCCCGATCACCAGGTCGACGCGCTGCTGCGTGCCGGCGACACCCTCAAGGTCACCCGCCTGGACCGGCTCGGCCGCTCCCCGCTGCACCTGGTCACCCTCGGCGCCGAGCTCACCTGGCTTCATGCTCACATCTTCTAGCCGTTTCTAGCCGTTTCTAGCCGTTTCTAGCCGTTTCTAGCCGTTTCTAGCCGTTCTCGTGGTGCTCTCCGTCGGCGAGTTCCTGGCGGAGGACGTCGCGGTGGTGCGGTGGGAGGTGGCGGGCGAAGCAGCGCAACACGGCGCCGGGATCGTCGCCGCGGCCCAGGAAGTTCATCATCTGTTCCGCCGCGTGGTCCTCGGCGCGCTGCAGCGGACGGTAGGCGAATCCCCGGCCGTGCGGCGCGCGTTCGGCGAGTCCCTTGGCCACCAGCCGCAGCAGGGTGGTGGCGACCGTGCTCTGCGCGAGCCCCCGACCCAGCCGGCGCTGAACCTGGAAGGGCATCAGCGGTTCGGCTGCGGCCCAGAGCAGGGCCAGGACCTCGCGTTCCAACTCGCCGGCCGCACGCCTCTGCGGGACCGGCCTGACTGGTGCAGACATGGCGACTACGGACATGGTGACTCCGCGGGTTACTGATCAGTCCCGAGACGTCGAGGTGGCCGTACCGTGGCCGTACCGATTCGGGCGGCCGGGCACACCGGCCCGTTTGTTTCGTGGGGAGCCGGACGATCTGCCACGTCACCGGACGCACGTGGACATGGAATGGGGATGCCGAGGATGGCCACCGGGTGCCACGCGGGTGCCAGGCGCGGGCGGCGGATCGAGGGACGACACGATCCGGCCCGCGACGCGGGCAAGGGGGTTGGTGGATCTGTGGGATACCGGGGCCGGCCGTCGGACCGCTCAGAGCATCCCATGGACCGGCGGGCCCCGACGGATGACGATGTAATGCAGCAGGACCGGCCGACGGGTCCGTCGCCGCGCCGGCAGGCGTGTGACCGGGTCGGGAACGAGGAGTAGGACGCGGCCGTCACGGCGCCGCAGGCGCCCGGCGGCGCGTCGTACGGCGGCCGCGGCGCCCTGCGCGGCCCGCCAGAGCAGGTTTTCGCCGAGGGAGAGCCAGCAGGCGAGCCCGAATGCGGCGAGCAGATGCGCCACGAGCATGCCCGGCCCCCGGGCAACAGGTCCAGCCCCACGCCGGCGTGGGGCTGGAGGCCGGCCACCTGGCCGGTGCCCCCCGCGAGGGTGGGCGCGAGGCCGGGGGAATGCGCGAGGCCGGAAGGGTGGGATCCGGGGGGGACGGTGACGGTGAACGCCACGTGCAGACCGGCCTGGACGGCCAGCACCAGTCCGGTGAGACGCCTGCGTGACATCCGTCGGGCGGACACCCCCCAGCAGACCCGGGCGGCGAGTACCAGCCCGATGACCGCCATCAACAGTGACGGGGTCATCGCGCAGGCGGCCGTGTGGGCGGTGACGGCCAGGCCGACGGCCACGGCGGCCACCAGGACGGACCGGACACCTCGCCCGACCGTCGTCGCGGCCCAGATCACAGACCCGCGCCTCACATTTCGCATCTTAGAAGATCCATCTGTGGGGTAGAGCGTTGCGTCGGCCTTGGCGGGGGTCAACGGCTCCGCGGGACGAACAGGTGCGCCGCGCCCGCGTCCGTTGAACGTCTTGGCAACGGCGATTGCCAGGATTTCAGCGCAAGGGCGGGTGCTTCGATGGCATACCAGCTTGCGAGGGCGGCGAGGGAGGTGACGGCGAGGGAAGCCGCGATGTGCACGACGACGGCACCCGTACCGATACCCGCATCGGCCCCGGCTTCGAGCAGGAGCAGTTGCAGCGGCCAGGCGTAGACGTAGATGCCGTAGGACAGATCGCGACGCGCCCCCACCCGCGACAGCCCCCGTCCGGTTCCGGCGTACAGCAGCAGGTAGGCCAGCGGGGCCAGGGCGAGGGGCCGGTAGGCGTGGGGGATGAGCAGGCCCGCGGCGAGCAGGGCCGCGGCGGCGATGAGTAGGGCCCGGCTGCGCGGGATGCGGTCGGCGTAGAGGAACATCGCCGCCCCGATGAGGAAGACGGCCGTGTACTTCAGGATGTGGGAGTCGGTGAGCCGGTTGGCGCCGAGGACCACCCCGCCGACGGCGAGGGTGAGGACGAGCCCGCGGCGGCGGCGCAGAATCCCCACCGCGCCGAAAACGCCGACCATCAGGTAGCACAGCGATTCGAAGAACAGGGTGTGCAGGGGGCCGTCCACGGCCTGCCCGGCGCGTAGGTCGCCGATATTGAACTGGTTCATCTTCAGCGCCGCGTTGACGAGCAGGTAGCGGACCGCCGAGTCATGGCCGGTCCAGGGGTAGCCGGCGGTGGTGCCCCGGTCCAGGCGCCACAGCAGTGGACCGATCGCGACGGCGGTCAGCGCGAGACAGACCCAGAAGGCAGGCACGACCCGCAGGAACCGGTGCCAGAGGAAACGGGCGGTGGATGGTGCCCGCAGGTGGCTACGGGTGATCAGGAAGCCGCTGAGGAGGAAGAAGCCGTCCACGGCAAATGTGCCGAGGTCGGGGCGCCGGGCAGACGTGTCAACGGGTCCGGTTCTCCCCGGACGAACAGCCATGAGTGGGACACGAGCACCGCGCCGGCCAGGATGAGGCGCAGCGCGTTGAGGTTGTTGCGGTGAGGATCAAAGGCCGCGGCCAGCGTGCCGGCCCTGGGTGTGGGTGTGAGCACGGGTATCGGCTCCGCTGGTGGGGGACCCGGCGGGGAGACACGGCGAACGGTGGGTGCTGATCGGTCATGCGGTGTGGTCCCTTTCCTCCGGACGTTCCTTTCCCGCCGGACATCCGTTTTCCGCGGACGTCCGGCGCCGGGGACGCTGCTCGGCCGCCCGCCTCGCGGGCGCTCGTCACGCACCGGCACCATTCAACCCTAACGTAAGGGTAGTGTTTGCTGTGCGTGTCATGATGTATGCGAAAGCCGCATCCGGTGACGTGTTCCGATCGGACCACCGTTTCCCTGTGCCGCGTGGTCCGGCCGGCGGCCCCGGCCATCCCCGGGGCAGGCGCTCGATACGTCGTTCCGTCCGAAGCCGGTCCGATGGTCAGGGCACGTGAGTGGTCAGGGCACGTGGCTGGCCAGGGGACGTGGATGGTCAGAGCAGGTGCACGCCACCCGGGATCCCGGCCGGGTGCGCATCGGCCGGTCGGGCGCGGGCGACGCTTGACAACATCAACGTTCGTCCGAGCGTATGTCTGGCGCGGGGAACGGCGATCTGAACCGTGCCCGATCAGGCCGGTGCGGCTGGAGACCTGCGACCGGGCATCGCGCCCCGTAGGCACCATCGCGCCGAGCATGGGCGACATGGGCGATGTGGTCGTCCCACAGCACCGCACTCGAGGACAAGCCGCGCTGTCGTAGGTCGACCTACTGCCATAGCTTGACCTATAGCAGGTGCCACACTGGAGTGTATGGCTACGACATCTATGCAGCTGGACAGTGGGCTACGCGACGAACTGGCGGAGATCGCCGAGCGGGACTTCCAGGGCGTGCCGCTGGGCGAGGCGGTCCGGCGCCTGGTCAAGGAACACAAGATCAACCGCATCATGCGGCGGTACGAGGAACTGCGCGCCAACCCCGAGGAGTGGGCCAGCTACCAGGCCGAGGCGCGGCTGACCGACGACGCGGCCGGCGACGGCCTGCCGGATGCACGTGAGGAGTACCCGGAGTACCACCGGTGAGCCGGGCGCTGAGGCTCGCGCCCTGGCAGGTGTGGCTGGTGTGGCTGGTGGACTTCGGTCAGCCGATCGGGCACGAGCAGGGCGGCCCGCGCCCGGCCGTGGTGGTCGGCTCGGCGACGCACTGCCGGTTCCCGATCGACATGGCCCTCGTGGTGCCCCTGACCGCGCGTGACCGGGGCCTGGACCATCACGTGCGCATCGACTCGCCCGAGTCCGGCCTGGACCGGCCGAGCTGGGCACGCACCGAGGAGATCACGGCGGTATCCACCCAACGGTTCACCCGGTCCACACCGCTGGGCACCGCGTCGGCCACCGAAATCGCCAAGCTGAGCGAGTGGCTACGCGAGATGGTCGCCTTCGGCTGACCCGCCGCGGGTACGGTTGGCGAGTCGCGCAGGTTCGCCACGTCACCTCCCCGTCCCGTTCAGCCCGACATCAGCGTTGCCGCCGCAGCGTCCAGAACAGCCAGTTCCCGGTGGCCGCGCACGTGGCCACGTCCCAGCCCTGGCCGCCGAGGTCGGACAGTACCGTGACCAACTCGTCGTAGCTGCCGGGGAACGTCCGCTCCTTGCCCCGGGGCATGTTGGCCCGGATGGATCCTTGGTCCCACAACCATTCCACCGTGGCGAACTCGTAGGTGAAGATCGTTTCTCCCGCTCCGGTCGGTTACAGCAGAGGATAACGGCCTTGAGGGTAGCGGCCTTCCGGGCCCGGGCCGCTGCGGACCGGCAGGTGCTGCGCGCACACCAGCCACGCCGCCTGCGCGAGCAGGCCCGGCCCGTAGCCGACCCGGCCCGTCACCCCCGCCGGGGTGTCCCCGCTGGTGGTCGCCGCGCAGCACGGGCAGACCCTGGCCACGACCCGGTACTCGGTCACGTGCGGCCGTGGCAGCGGAGGCAGGACGCCGAAACGACTACCACACAAGATCCGGCGAACAGCCGGCCACCCACGATGACCCCAGCTGAACAGCCACCCCGCAGCGACACCAATCGCATCCAGCTCAGCATGTTGTTGGGGGTCGATAGCCGCACGCAACGCGCTGGAACTATGGGGACGTAATGAAG
>NZ_CDWRCL010000162.1:0-638 GCF_977927575.1 Frankia sp. CcCS3 | reverse complement strand
TATGGATGTACCAGGCTTGCTCGGTCTCACATGGCGACCACAATCCGTCGGCCAGCCGTCGGCCGGTGAATTTGGGGGACCTGGGCACGGTCTGCGGTCCCCAAACCGTGACTGGCTCCCCACAATTCGCCCAGTTGCTTGGTTATGTCTCTTTTGGGGTTTTTCAAGATTGAAAATGGTTTGTCTAGGTTCGTCAACACTGTTGATTATCTTGAAAGAACCAAGCGCGAACAGGTGACCCAGCAGCTCGTGGCCCGGCGGCGCGCCGGCAGGGGTTCGCCCCGGTGCACGACCGCGGACCGGTCCCGGTCGACTGACTATCGCGAATGATTCCTCTGAGCCAGGACGGCGCCGGCCTCACCGCGCAGTCGATCCGCCCGCCGGCGAAGCTCGTCCGCCCGGGTGTCGAGAGCACGCCGCGCGGCGAGCAGTTCCCTTTCCGGCACGGCATCGTCCCCCAGCAGGCCCCGCTCCCTCGGTCGGGACCCATTCGAGGGTCGGGGCCCGTTCGAGCCCACCCGCCCGGCGACCGGCCGCATCCGATCGTCGAACCGGTGCCGTTCGTCCACGAGGCTCGCCAGCTCCGCGCCAATGCGGTCGAGGTCCCGGCGCAGCCGGCGGCGCGCGCGGCGCAACGC
>NZ_CDWRCL010000161.1:0-9361 GCF_977927575.1 Frankia sp. CcCS3 | reverse complement strand
GTTCCTGCACAGCGGCATCACCAACGCCGCCAGCGAAGGCCACAACCGGGTCATCAAGCTCGACGCCCGCAGCGCCTTCGGCTACCGCAACCCCGAAAACCAGCGGCTACGAACACGCTGCGCAACCACCCGCCGAGCCCGCAGATGCCTCAAACCCGCTTAACTTCGAAGAGCCGGCATCGTGGAGCCGGTAACGGACATCATCTTCGTGTGCCGTAGACGAGGATTCGGGCTCCTGTGGATAGGTACATGCGGCGTTCATCGAAGAGCATAAGAGATGCTGCGTCCATAACGTTGCCGTCTCGAGACGCTGCCCGGATAACCAGATTATCCCATCTCTTGTTGCCCATGATCATATTCGCCACCGTGCAGCTGGCGAAGTGCAATCGAAATCGCCGTCTAAATTTCTGTTCAAAGAGCTGAGGAGTCGAAATGAAATAACTTGCGCGTTTCGAACCCTCCACAGGCCTGTGACCTGCGATGATGCTCTCGATCACGTATTTGTTACTTCATTACGTCCCCCTTGTCACTGAAGTCAAGTCGGAGCGGCATAACCTCCTGCGGGGCGCGGCGCGGATCCGAGAACTTGGCATATGAGCGTATGGCGATCGAGGAGAATCGGTCATCCTGGCGACTGACTCCAAGATCGCGTCGTACCCGAGAATAGGCGCCATCGGCACCGATCATCAGGGGCTGCCTCGACGGAGCTCGATTCCGAACCGATTTGAAATATGATAATCCGGCTGTTAGCGGTCAGCCCCGATGAATGGTATGATGTGCCTTCTCGAATTTCAACTCCGACCTCGCGTGCCGCAGCAACGAGACGCGCGTCGAGGATCTCACGTGGAAGTACATACCCGGAAAGATCGCGGCCGGCGACCGTCGGGCCGACCGCCGTCGCCTCGGTTCCGTCAGGTCCGCTGACTCGCACGTTTAACGGTGAAATGGCATCATGGACAACACCAAGCAGGCCCAGGCGGCGTAGGGCCGCAACGGCCCCGGCGCCGAGGCCGTCACCGCACGCCTTATCGCGCGGGAAAACAGCCTTGTCGGTCAGAAGCACGCGAAGGCGAGGGTTCTGTCGCTTCAATGCGAAGGCGGCCACGCTCCCAGCCGGGCCCGCGCCCACGATCACCACGTCGTAGCTTCCTCTGGCCACGCCAGAAGTCTACGTGCTCCATGAATGGCAGGAGTTGGCATCACCTATTATTACAGCCACAGTGATCTCTATGTGATCTCTTTCCGGCGAATCGGTGTGGCGGTGTGCGCGAGCGGCCGCAGCGTGGTTCTCCGTACTTTGTAAGAAAAAACGAAGAAGCTGCGGCGACCGCGTCTGGCGGCGTATCAGAGGCGGAGGTGGCCGAGTAGGGGGCAGGGTTTGAGGAGCCGCTCGCCCGAGGGGCCTCCTGCTTCAGCACTGATACGGCCAGGGAGCAGGCCCGCGCCTATTGGAGGGCTTGCTGTCGCGTACAGGGCGTAAGAACGGGTGGACCCTCGCTGATCAAGGGGCGTGGGCATCCACCGTCCGTAAAGGTTGGCAGCCTGGTGCCGGCGTCATCCCAGTGATTCAGACGAAGCACCGAGGCGCCACGTGGCGTCCGGAGGCGTCAGGCTGCCGGCAGTCAGGGTTCCGGCAGTCAGGGTTCCGGCAGGTTGTGGTTCCCGGCGACGGGCCTGCGACTTCCGCCGTTGCCCGCCGCCGGTGCGCCGTACAGCGCGGCGAGCGCGCCCGCGGCGCGCGTCATCGCCTCGCGTAGCTCCGGGGGGTGGAGCACCTCCAGGTCCGGGCCGAGTACGAGCAGTTCGCGCTCGGCGTGCCGGACGGACTCGATCGGCACCACCGCGCGTACCCAGCCGTCCTCCTCCGGTGCGCTCGCCGTTTCCCGGACGGCGCGGGCGACCGCCGGGGGGAGCCGGAAGGGGGCCATCGTCACGCCGGTCGGGGAAAGCCGCATGGTCGCCCGCGCCCGGTAGACCTCGGATTCGTAGCGGGCCGTCCAGCCGGCCCAGTAGGCGCCGAGGTCGAAGCCATGCGGCCGTTCGAACGTCTTGGTGGTCGTCTCGAGGCTGAGGATCTTCGCGACCCGGTACACCCGGGGCAGGGTGGCCGGCCCGCCCGCCGGTTCCGCGCCTCCGCTGCCGTCCGCACTCTCGGTGGCGCCTGCGGCTCGGGTGCCGTCAGGGTCGCGGCTGCTGCCAGCGTCCTCGGCCAGGCCTACGCCCTGGGTGCCGTGTGCGACGTTGGCGACCAGGTACCAGGTGCCGCTTTTGAGGACCACGCCGAGCGGTTCGAGGTGCCGGATGATCTCACGGGGGGCCCGCCAACGCCGGTAGGTGGCCCGGACGCGGCGCTGCTCCCACACCGCCGCTGCCACCTCGGTCAGCAGCGGCGTGTCCTCGGTGGCCCGGAACCAGCCGGGCGCGTCGAGATGGAAGCGCTCCCGCACCCGGCCGGCCCGTTCGCGCAGCTGCTCGGGCAGGGCCGCCATCAGCTTCAGTTCCGCCGCCGCGAGCATCGTGCCGAGCCCCAGCTCGCCGGCGGCCGCCGGCATGCCGGCGAGGAACAGGGAGTCGGCCTCGCCGGAGGTCAACCCGGTCAGCCGGGTGCGGTAGCCGTCGAGCAGCCGGTACCCGCCGGTGGCACCGCGGTCCGCCAGCACGGGGACCCCGGCCTCGGCGAGGGACTCCAGATCCCGGTAGACCGTCCGCACGGAGACCTCGAGTTCGTCGGCGATCTCACGCGCCGTGAGCCGCCCACGGGTCTGCAACAGCAGCAGGACGGAGAGGAGCCGGCCGGCACGCATGCCCGATGCTCCCCGGGCCATACCTGCCAGGAGAAGTCAGGTATGGCTTCGAGGATGGGATCCGACGCATCGACACCGGAACGCGAAGGAGATCGCCATGGCGGGAACGGACCCGGCTCGGGAGATGGGTGTGGAGAGGGCCGGGGGCGCGGCCGCTACCGGTGCGGCGACTGGGTCCGCAAGTGCTGGCTCCGCGAGTGACGTGGCGGCGACCTGGGCCGGGCTGATGCTCGACTGCCCGGACGCGAAGGAGCTCGCGACCTTCTACGGCACGTTGACCGGGTGGGGCGTCGCCGGCACCGACGACGAGGGGTCCTGGGCGTACCTCACCCCACCGGGGACCGAGATCATGATCGGTTTCCAGCGGGTGGCGGGCTACCAGCCGCCGCGCTGGCCGGACCAGGACGCCCCGCAGCAGTTCCACCTGGATTTCCGGGTCGCCGGCCTGGACGCCGCCATCGCCCTGGCGGAAGGCCTCGGCGCGAGGCAGGCCGAGTTCCAGCCGGGTGGGGACCGGTGGCGGGTGCTTCTCGACCCGGTCGGTCACCCGTTCTGCCTCTGCCCGCCGGCCGCCGCCGGCTGACCGCCGAGCCGCCCGTGCTGGTCAGGGCAGGTCGTTGGTCAGGGCAGGTTGTAGACGCGGCGGGCGTTGTCCGCGCAGATGAGCCGGGCGACCCGCTCGGCGTCCGCCGCGGTCCAGGCGTCGTCGGCGACTCCCGCCGCGAGGAACGCCGACAACCCACGCCGGAACAGGACGGCCCCGAGCAGGTACAGCTCGCCGAGCGCGAAGGCGTCGGTGGAGAAGAGGAACTTGCCGAACGGGGCGAGTTCGAGTGCCTGCGTGAGCAGGCCGGCCGAGCCGCGGCCGCAGTTGTGGATGGCGCGCCCGAGGTCGAGGTAGACATTCGGGAACACCTGGGCTAGGTAGCCGGCCTCCCGGTGGAACGGGTAGCAGTGCAGCAGCAGCACACTGACCTCGGTCGGTGCTATCGCCCGCAGCAGGCCGGTGAGCAGCAGTGGGTTGCCCCGGCGCAGGTCGATGTCGCAGTCCCCGTACCCGACGTGGATCTGGATGGGTAGCCGCGCGTCGACCCCGCACCAGATGAGGAAGGCGTGCAGGGTGGGGTCGGTCAGCCGGATCGGGGCGCCGGCGCGGATCTCGTGGATCCAGCCGCGGGCGGCGGCGGCGACCTCGCGGTCGGTCGGTCGCTGTGCGGGCAGCTCCAGGCCGCCGCGGTAGGCCGCGACCGACTTCACCGCGACCATGGTGGGGCGGGCGGACTCGAGCCGGGCCCGCACGGTGTCGGCGAGGTGGGTCATGCCGATCTGCCCGGTGATGACGTCGACCGCGACCTGCTCGGCGACCCGCTCCAACCGCACCACATCCACGCCGCGTCCGCCGGCGAGCTCGGCCAGCTCCGCGGCGCTGGTCAGCGGCTCCGGTTGAAATCCGGCGTCGACGCAGAACGTGGTGATCCCGCAGGCACGCAGCAGCCGCCGGTGCACCTCGGCGTGGCCAAGCTCCGCCCGGCGTTCGAGGTAGTCTTCCGGCGCGGCATGCGCCGGTAGGTCGAGCACCGGCGCGCACCAGCGCCGCAGGGCGAAGCCGATCTGGCTGTCGAACAGCGTCGTCCCCGGTGGTCCGGGGTGTTCCGCCTCGGTGATCATGCTTTCGAATTCCGGGCGAGTCAGATCGCGGCCGACCAGACCATGGCAGTGGTGGTCGACAAGCTCGTGATCGACGAACGGTTCCACCGGGCGGCCCACCCATCGATGATCCCCCCTGGAAGGTGGGGTCATGCCTGACCGTACTGGACACATTCGGTCATCCTCAGGTCCACAGCGGCCCTGTGGATAACTTGTGGATTACTCCTGGCTCCCTGGGGACAGTCGTTCTGAAAGTCGATGATGTTGCCGTGTTTTCATCTCTTCTTGCGTCGACGCCAGCTGTGGACAACGCTCGGAGCGATTGTGATGAACAGATGGCTTCTCCTTCGATCCGGCCGAATTTTGTCGCTCTCCGTAACATCGTGGGAGAGTGAGGGGCCGCCGTGCCGTGCGCTCCGCCCGGCGTCTGGCAGGCGTACGCGCGACCATGGGGACAGGGGAGACCCGTGGGGAAGGTGAGGATGAACGAGCCTGCGTTGGACGAGTTCGCCCCTCGGATTATCGCCGGAGAGGATCGTAGGCGTGATCGGCTCGCCGCGGCGGCCCGGCACGCGGCGACGAACCTGGAGGTACGCGGCGTCGTCTGTGTTGCGGTGACCTACGTCGACAACAGTGGCATCACTCGGATGAAGGGGGTGCCGATCGGCCGGCTCGACGCGGCGGCGGTGTGGGGCGTCGGCGTGTCGCCGGTGTTCGACGTGTTCGGCGCCGATGACTCGATCACGGCGGGACGGTACGCCGGAGGTCCCGTCGGGGATCTGCGGCTGCATCCCGACCTGGACCGGCTGACACCCCTTGCGGCCCAGCCCGGCTGGGCCTGGGCCCCCGCCGACCGCCGTGACCAGGACGGCCGACCGCACCCGCAGGACGGCCGGGAACTCGTCCGCCTCCAGACGGCACTGCTCGCCGAGCACGGCCTGACGGCGATGATGGCGTTCGAGGCCGAATGGGCCGTCTCCCCGGCCGGTTCCGACGAGTTCGCCCCGGCCGCTCCCGGGCCGGCGTACGGGATGATCAGGGTGGCCGAACTCGGTGACTACCTGCGGGACGTGGTCACCGCGCTCACCGAGGAGGGGCTGGTCGTCGAGCAGATCCATCCCGAGTACGCGGCCGGTCAGTTCGAGGTGTCCGTCGCCGCGCAGGACCCCCTCGGCGCCGCCGACACGTGCGTGCTGGTCAAGGAGACGGTGCGCGGCGTCAGCAGGCGCCATGGCCTGCGCGTCTCGTTCGCCCCCAAGGTGCTCGTCGACAGCGTGGGTAACGGCGGCCACGTGCATCTGAGCCTGTGGAGCGACGATCCCGACCGGCCGCCGGCCCCGGCCCGGCCTGCGGTCTCGGGCGGGGGCCCGGGCGGGGCGAACTCCGGTGGCCCATACCCGGGGGGCCCATACCGGGGGGGCCCAGCCCGGGCCGGCGGGGGATCCGCCCGCCCGGGCCGGATCAACCTCATGGCGGGTGGCAACGGGCCGCTCGGACTGACCGCTGCCGGGGAGGCGTTCGCCGCCGGGATCCTCGGCCGGCTGCCGGCGCTGATGGCTCTCGGCGCCCCGAGCGTTGCCTCCTACCTGCGACTGGTGCCATCGACGTGGGCGGGTGTCCACGCCTGCTGGGGTCGGGAGAACCGGGAGGCCGCGCTGCGGATGATCCCCGGGCCGCCGGCCGCGGCCGGCCAGGCGGCGAACCTGGAGGTGAAGTCCTTCGACCTTGCCGCGAATCCCTACCTTCTGGTGGCCGGTCTGCTGGCCGCCGGGCAGGTGGGGCTCGCGGCGGCGGCCGCGTTGCCGGAGCCGGTGGGCGTCGACCCGGCCTCGCTCGACCCCGCCGAACGGGCCCGCCGCGGCATCCGGCGCCTGCCCACCAGCCTGGGCGAGGCGGTCGCCGCCTTCGAGGCCGACGAGGTGTTGCACCGCGCCCTGGGACGGGAGCTGCACGACGCGGTCGCCGCCGTCCGGCGCGCGGAGATCGACCGGTTCGCCGAGGCTGACCCGGCTGCCGTCGTCGCGGCGACCCGCTGGCGGTACTGACCCGCCGGCGGTGCTGACCGGGTGTCAGCCCACCCGACGCAGTCCGGCCGTGGCGGCGGCCCGCTCCAGGTCCTCGACGCCGAAGGCGTCGACCGGGCCAAGCGCGCCGGCGCGGGCGACGGTGCCCGCGGCGAGATGTCCCGCCATCCACGCCATGATCCGAGCGGTGAAGGCATAGGGGTCGCGACCTTCCAGCCGCACGGTGGCGAGTTCCCGGCCGGCGGCGTCCCGGGCGAGCGCGAACACCTGCGCCCCGGCGCGGGCCCGCGCCGCCCGGTCCGGTCCGCGGCCGGTCGTCCGCAGGGCGGACCGGGCGGCAGCGGCCAGCAGCGCCCGGCCCGGCGGGAAACGACGCAGCCCGGACAGGGGGAACGACAGCGCCTGCCCCACACGGATGCCGCGGTCGACGCCGCCGATATACGTCGCGACGTCGGTCAGCGCCGGCGCGAGCCGGGGCAGGGTGAACGGCTCCCCTCCCGACCACAGCACCGCCGGGTGTCCCCGCCGGCCGCCCGACCCGCCGGTGACCTTGCCGGACGACCGGAAGGACCGCACCTCGCGGGCGAGCGGGCGCTCGACGAGGACGCCGCCGCGTAGCACGATGACGGGCTCGGTCAGCGCGGCCAGCAGGGTCGCCCGCGTTCCGCTGCTCATCCCGAGAGCGCCCGTGACGAGGTAGCCGATGTCGAGGCGGCGGGCCTCGCCGCCGGCCGCCTGCAGGGCCAGTGCTCCGGCGAGGTTGCCGGGGACGAAGTCGAAGCCGGCGCCGGGGATCAACGCCGCCCCGGACGCCGCCGCCCGCGGGCCGACCTCGGTGAAGACGTGCCGCAGGAATGCGCCCTCCCCGGAACAATCCAGGTAGTGCGCGCCGACCGCGGCCGCCGCCGCCACGACCGGCCGCCCGAACCGGCGGAACGGGCCCACCGTGGAGACGAGCACGTCCCCGGTGCCGAGCCCGAGCAGGCGGGCCAGCGACGCGCCGCTGGGCGCGCCCCGAGCCTCCGTCCGGTCGGCCGCGCCGGCCGCGGTGGTCGCGCCGGCCGGGGTAGTCGCGTCGACCACGGCGGTCCCCAGGCCGTCGTAGGCGGCGGCAAGGGCACGGACCCTGGTCTCCGTGCGGCCGGCGAGGACAGGTCGGTGCCCGACAGCCACGAGTTCTGCGGTCACCAGCCGGCCGGTGTAACCGGTCGCGCCGAACACTACGATACGGGCCGTCATGGGTCCCGACGTTATGCCCATCTGTCGAAGGTGGCCCTTGAGACGTTACTTTGACACGTAGCGGCCTGCACACCCCACAATGATGCGCACCCGTCCGAGGAGGCGCGTGTGCGTAAGGTACTGGTTGCAAATCGTAGTGAGATCGCCGTCCGTGTTTTCCGAGCTGCTCAGGAACTGGGCCTGCGCACGGTGGCGGTCTACACGCCCGAAGACGTTTCCGCGCTGCACCGGACAAAGGCGTCCGAGGCCTACGAGATCGGTGGCCCCGGGCACCCGGTGCGCGGATACCTGGACATCGACGCCCTGCTCGCCGTGGCCAAGCAGGCGGAGGCCGACGCGCTGCACCCCGGCTACGGCTTCCTGTCGGAGTCGGCGGTGCTCGCCGAGGCGTGCGCCACCGCCGGCATCACCTTCGTCGGACCGCCCCCGGCGGTCCTGCGGCTGACCGGGGACAAGGTCGCCGCCCGGGACGCCGCGCTGGCCGCCGGGCTGCCGGTGCTGCGTGCCTCGGTGCCGCTGCCGGACGGCGCCGGGGCGCTCGCCGCCGCCGAGGAGGTCGGCTTCCCGCTGTTCGTCAAGGCCTCCGCCGGTGGCGGGGGGCGCGGCCTGCGGCGGGTGGAACGCCTCGCCGACCTCGCCGACGCGGTGGCGAGCGCGTCCCGGGAGGCCGCCGCCGCCTTCGGGGACGGCACGATCTTCCTGGAGCAAGCGGTGGACCGGCCGCGCCACATCGAGGTCCAGATCCTGGCCGACGCCTACGGCAACATCATCCATCTGTACGAGCGGGACTGCTCGGTGCAGCGCCGGCACCAGAAGGTCGTGGAGATCGCCCCGGCGCCGCGGCTCGATGAGGCGGTCCGGGCGAGCATCTGCGCCGACGCGGTGCGGTTCGCCCGGCATGTCGACTATGTCAATGCGGGCACGGTCGAGTTCCTTCTCGGCGCCGACGACCGGTACACGTTCATGGAGATGAATCCCCGGATCCAGGTCGAGCACACGGTCACCGAGGAGGTCACCGGGGTTGATCTGGTTGCGGCGCAGCTGCGGATCGCCGACGGGGAGAGCCTGGCCGGCCTCAACCTCGCCCAGGAGCAGATCGTCCTGCGCGGTACCGCCATCCAGTGCCGGGTCACCACCGAGGATCCCTCGGACGGCTTCCGGCCCGACACCGGGACGATCAGCTTCTACCAGTCACCCGGCGGTCCGGGGGTGCGCCTCGACGGCGCCACGTACCCGGGGGCCGAAGTCAGCCCGTACTTCGACTCGTTGCTGGTGAAGCTGACGACCCGGGGTAACACGCTGGAGAAGGCGGCGCGGCGCGCCCGGCGGGCGCTGAACGAGTTCCGGGTCCGCGGGGTGCGTACGAATATCGACTTCTTGGTGCGGCTCCTCGCCGACCCCGGCTTCCTCGCCGGCGGGGTGAGCACGTCGTTCATCGACGAACGGCCGGAGCTGCTCGCTCCCGGCAAGGGGACGGACCCGACCAGCCGGCTGCTGGCTCGCCTCGCCGAGAGCACGGTGAACGGATTCCTGCTCCCGGCGGTCGCCCTGGCCGACCCCCGGGAGCTGCTGCCGCCCGCGCCCGCGCAGGTGGCGGCGCCCCGCGGCACGGCGCCCGGCGGCACGCAGCTGCCGGCGGGATCCCGG
>NZ_CDWRCL010000160.1:0-9362 GCF_977927575.1 Frankia sp. CcCS3 | reverse complement strand
TGCGTTTGGCGGAGCCGGGGAGCGGGCCTTAACCGGAGCAGGAGTCGGTGTAGGGGAGGCGAGGAATGAGCCGGCTCCATTCGGCCGGGCTCAGGGCCGCGCCCGGCCTGGCGCAGGCCAGCCGGCGCAGCCTGGCCGGGTCGAGCGTCCCGAGGAGGACCGATCCCTTGTCGGTGGTCAGCGCGACGGTCTCGGTGCCGGTCTTGGTGCCGGTCACGGCCACCGCTCGGGCGGGTGCGTCCAGGACGCCCAGGGGGGTCATCGCGGGTGTGGGGGCGGAGAGGTCCCAGTAGGCGACCGCGCCACCGCCGTCCGCGCTCACCAGATGATCGTCGGTGGTGAAGGCGACGGCGGCGACGGGGGCGGTGTGGCCGGACAGCCGGCGCAGGACCCGCGGATGGTCGGGATCGCCGACGTCGGAGACCTGCAGGATCCGGTCGTCGCCGCCGGTGGCCAGCCGCCGTCCGTCCGGGCTGAACGCGACGGTGTTCACCGCGCCGGTGTGGCCGGGCACCGAGACCATCTGGACAGGTCTGCGGGGGTCGCGGACGTTCCACAGCTGCACGGTGCCGCTGGCGCCGGCGATGGCGAGGACGGCGCCGTCCGGCCGCAGCGCCACGTCCGTCACCGGCCCCGCGCGGCCGATCAGCAACTGGATCGAGACGGGCCGCCCCGGATCGGCGACGTCCCACAGCCCCACCGACCAGTCCTCGCCGGCGGTGACGAGCAGATGCGCACTGCTCGACAACGCGAGCCGATGGACCGGCGTGGCCTGGGGGTCGAGCGTGCTGAGCGGCCGGGGGCACGCCGGATCGGCGATGTCCCAGAGCCGGCCGGCGTCGGTCTCCCCACCCGTCGCGAGTCGGGTGCCCGAGCGGTCGAACACGACGCCGTGCGCATGGTCGTTCGCGGAACCCCCGGCGGTGGCGGTGGGTCGGCCGGCAGCGTCGACCTTCCAGAGGTGGAGGCTGCCGGTGTCGTCGGTGCCGGCGAGGGTCGTGCTGTCCGGGCTGAGCGCGATGTCGGAGAAGGCCGCGGGACCGGCGGGGATCCGCGCGGCGGTGGACTGGGCGAAGGACGCGAGGACGGCCGCGCGCGCGGCCTCCGTCGGGGCGATCCGGTAGGCCGCGAGGCTCAGCCGGCCGGCCAGGCCCGGTTGCCGGGCCCGCTGGGCCGCCGCGTCCGCGGCCAGGCGTGACGAGATGGACGCGCGGTCGGCCGCCGACACCGGCGACGGGCCACCGCCGCGCGGCACGATGATCAGCATTGCCGCGGCGGCGATCGCGATGGCGAGTCCGGTGACGAGCAGTGCCGGCCGCGACCGCCGCCGCCTGGACGGGGCCGGTGGCGACGGGGCCGGTGATGGGCTGAGTGCCGGCGGGCGCGGGGTTCCTGCTGGATGCGGGGGTACCGACCCGGGCTGTCCACGCGGCGGCGGGGTCCGGGCTGGAATCGGCGGCGGCGAGGCGACAGGCGGCGGGGACAGCTGGGTGACGGGCATGTCCGCCACGTTCGCGGCGGTGCTGCCCGTGCTGCCCGTGCCGCCGGGCGGCTCCGGCCTGGGCGCCGGCCCCTTGGCGCCTGATGGCCGGCGCCGGGCCCAGCGGCGGGCACGTCCGGTGGGCTGCGCGGTGCCGGGCGGTCCGGGCGGTCCGGTGCCGGGCTCCGGGTGCGCGGGGAGGCTACCCCCGCCGATCAGCGATGTCCGCAGCTCCTCCGCGCTCGGCCGGGCCGCCGGGTCCTTCGCCATCGCGATCTCGACGAGGTTGCGCAGCTCGCCGCCAACTCCGTCGAGCCGCGGTGGCTCGTTGACGATGCGGTAAAGAATGGCGTCGATGGGACCGGTGCCGAACGGCGCGTGCCCGGTGGCGGCGAAGATCATGACGGCGCCCCAGGCGAAGACGTCGACCGCCGAGGTGATCGGTACGTCGAGGATCTGCTCCGGGGACATGTAACCGGGCGTACCGATGGCATGCCGGACGTTGTGGTTCAGGTCGGTGTCCGCGTTGAACTCGCGGGCCAGACCGAAGTCGATCACCTTGGGGCCGACCGGGGACAGCAGGACGTTGCCGGGGGGTGAGGTCGCGGTGCACGATCCCGGCCGCGTGGATGGCGCTCAGGGCGGTCGTCACGCTGACTGCGAGCTGTTCGAGATCGGCGGGCCGCAGCGGCCCCCGCACGGAGACGCGCCTCGACAGCGTCGGACCCTCGACGAACTCGGTCACGAGATAGGGCTGGGGCCCGTATGGATCTGCGTCCAGCACGGCGGCCGTGGTGAACCGCCGGACCCGGCGGGCACTCTCGGCCTCGCGGGCGAACCGGGCGCGGAATTCGGGCCGTTGCGCGAGCTCCGGCCTGATCATCTTGATCGCGATGGCGCTTCCGTCGGGTGCCCGGCCGAGGAAGACGGTGCCCATGCCGCCCTGCCCGAGCCGGCCGATCACCTGGTAGACCCCGAGCCGCCGCGGATCGGTCAGCTGGAGCGGGCGCACGGCGTCGCCGGGCAGCGGAGGTGGTGTCGCCCCCGTCACCGTGCCCCACTCCCGTAGTGGGACAACGGCCACGCACGCCCTGCCCCGCTCCCAAGGTACGCCGAGACCGGCGACCTTCTCAGATACGGCGGATGCCTGGACCGGCGCGGGCGCACAGGCAAAGTATCGCAGTAAAGGATGGAAGATCGCAGTATGGACAGAACCAGTATGGACGGAATATAGCGCAATACCGGCAAAGATGCATGATCTGGGAGGCCCTGTGCTCCGCCGCGCGGCAAAGTTCGACGTGACACTGACCCCGACCTCGCGGTCCCTGCTCGCCCCGGTCTCCGAGGAGCCACGGCGGTTGCTGCTCGACCGGGCCCTCGACGAGTTCGTCGCCGATCTCAGCGCGCTGGACGAGACGGCCGGCACGATGGTGGCCGGGGCGCCTCGTCCGACGATCGACACAGCCATCGACGCGGCGGTCCCCGCGGTGGTCGAGGGCACGCTGCTCGTCTCCGGCCAGGAGGTGATGCAGACCTGGGAGGCGCCGTTGATGCGGGCGCTGGCCGCCGAGGTGACCCAGCCGGGCGGTACCGTCCTCGAGGTCGGGTTCGGCCTGGGCCTGTCCGCCGGGTTCGTCCAGGAGATCGGCCCGGCCCGGCACATGATCATCGAGGCGAACCCGGCCACGGTGCGCGTCGCCGAGCAGTGGGCCCGCCCCGCGGGGCGCCGCGGAGTGGAGATCATCACCGGGCGTTGGCAGGAGGCCATACCCGGCCTCGGCCGGTTTGACGGCATCCTCTTTGACACCTATCCCCTCGACGAGACCGAGGTCGACGAGTATTTCGTGCGCAGCCCCACCTTCGCCGAGCACTTCTTCGCGCACGCCGCCGACCACCTGGCCGACGGCGGTTCGTTCACCTACTACTCGAACGAGATCGACTCGGTGTCCCGGCGGCATCAGCGGGCCCTGCTCCGCCACTTCCGCACCTTCAGCGTGCGTGTCGTCGACGGCCTGCAGCCGCCGGCGGACTGCAGCTACTGGTGGGCGCCGTCGATGGCGGTCATCGTCGCCCGGGAACCCCGCCGCTGATCCCCACCTTGCCTATCCAGAGGGATAAATCGGACACCGAAGCCTCTGGATAGGCAAGGTAACCGGGAGATACGGGAGATACGGGAGATACGGGACCGGACGGTTCAGGCGGGCTGGTGGGTGGGGATCACGACCGTGCGAACGGCGTCGTCGCGGATCTCCCCGACCAGCTCCTCCAGGATGTCCTCCAGCGCGACGAGCCCGAGGACCGTACCGTCGGCGTCGGTGACCCTGGCCAGATGCGCGCCGGAGTGCTGCATCGTCGCCAGCGCCGTCCGCAGGTTGTCGTCGGCGCCGACTCGGGCTAGCGGCCGGGTCCACTTGGCCGCGACCGGGCTGGACCGCTGCTCCGGCCGGGTCTCCAGCACGTCCTTGAGGTGCAGGTAGCCGATCAGTCCGCCCTCGGGGTCCCGCACCGGGAAGCGGGTGAATCCGGTGCGCGCGGCGAGCTGTTCGACCTGCCGGGGAGTGACCGCCGGGGACACGGTGACCAGCCCGTCCGGCGGGAGCAGGACGGCACGCGCGGTGCGTTCCTCGAACGACAGCGCCCCGGTCAGCAGGTCGTGTTCATCCTCGGCGAGCAGACCCTCCCGATGCGACTCCTCGATGAGGCCGGCGACCTCGTCGCGGGTGAAGACGCTCGCGATCTCGTCCTTCGGTTCGACGCCGACGAGCCGCAACGACACGGCCGCGATCGTGTTGAGCAGCGCGATGACCGGTTTGCCGCAGCGGACGACTCCGACCAGGAGCGGGGCGAGCAGCAGGACCGCACGCTCCGGCATCGCCAGCGCGATGTTCTTCGGGACCATCTCGCCGACGACCACGTGCAGGAAGGTCACCAGGCCCAGCGCGATGGCGAAGGCCACCGGGTGCAGCAGGGCGGAGGGCATCCCGGCCGCCTCGAACGGTCCGCGGAGCAGATGCGCGACCGCCGGTTCCCCGAGAGCGCCGAGGCCCAGGGTGCAGACGGTGATGCCGAGCTGCGCCCCGGCGAGCATCAGCGAGACGTTCTCCATCGCCCCAAGGGCGATCTTCGCCAGCCGCGAGCCCGCCTCGGCCATCGGCTCCAAGCTCGACCGCCGGGCCGAGATCAGCGCGAACTCGGCCCCGACGAACAGCGCGTTCAGCGCCAGCAGGACGACGGTGGCGACGATCGCCAGCAGGTCGGTCATCCCCACCCCGCCCTTCCGGCCGAGGCGGTCTCGGCATCCTCGGCATCCTCGGCCTCCTCAGCGGCCGGGCCTGCCGGGCCTGCCGGGCCTGTGCCGGGTCGGCGATCCGCGGGGTCCGCGACCGGCGGGTCCGTAGCCCTCTCCGGCGTGGCGCCCGTCGGCGCGATCGGATCCAGGCGGATCCGGTCGACCCGCCGGCCGTCCATCCGCTCGACGGTGTACCGCACGCCCTCCACGGCCGCCGTGTCGCCCGCCCCGGGGATGCGTCCCAGCGCCCGGGCCATCAGACCGCCCAGGGTCTGGTAGGTGTCGTCCGCGGGGATGTCGATCCCCGTGACGTTGCGGGCCTCCTCCGGGCGCAGCAGGCCGGAGAGCAGCCAGCTGCCGTCCCGTCGGCGCAGGGCGCGCGGGCTGACCCGATCGTGTTCGTCGACAACGTCGCCGACGATCTCCTCGATGAGGTCCTCGGCGGTGACCAGTCCGTCGGTGCCGCCGAACTCGTCGACCACGATCGCCATCTGCATGCCGCCGGCACGCAGTGTCTCCAGCAAGGGGTCGAGCAGGATCGTCGAGGGCACGGTCACCGGCGGGACCATCACGTCGCGTACCGGGGTATGGTCCCGGGCGTCCTCGGGGACGGCGACCGCGTTCTTCACATGGATGAGGCCCACGACGTCGTCGCTGTCCGTGCCGAGTACCGGGAAGCGGGAGTGCCCGGTGCGCCGGGTGAGGGTGATAACCTCACTGACCGGTTCGTCGGCATGGACGGTGCGCATGCGCATCCGGGGTGTCATGACGTCTTCGGCGGTCCGGTCACCGAACAGCAGGGATCGCTGCACCAGCGTCGCCGTCTCGTGGGAGAGGGTGCCGTGCTCGGCAGACCGCCCGACGAGGGAGAACAGCTCCTGAGCCGAACGGGCCGAGGCCAGCTCCTCGCGTGGCGAGATGCCGAGGCGGTGCAGCAGCGCGTTCGCCGTGGTGTTCAGCGAGCGGATCAGCGGGCCGGTGGCCTTCGTGAAGGCACGCTGGGGAGCCTGCACCGCCAACGCGGTGCCGAGGGGATGGGCGATCGCCAGGTTCTTCGGGATCAGCTCGCCGTACACCATCGTCAGGCCCGTCGCGAGGACCAGGGCGATCGCCACCGACGCCGCCCGGGCGAGCCCGTCCGGGGCGCCGAGCGAGGTGATCGGCCCCTCGAGCAGCCCTGCGATGGCGGGCTCCGCCAGAAAACCGATCGCCAGGTTGGTGATGGTGATCCCGAGCTGGGCGCCGGACAGCTGGGTGGACAGACCGCGCAGTGCGGTGAGTACCCCGCGGGCGCCCCGATCATCGCGCTCGGCGGCCCGCTCCACCGAGGGCCGGTCCACCGTGACGAAAGCGAACTCGGCCGCGACGAAAACGCCGCAGGCGGCCACGAGCACCAGGCTGAGTACCAACAGAAGCGCCTCGATCATCGGTCGACCCCCGCGGGCGCTTCCTCGCGCGTGGGTCGGCCGGAACTACACCCGGCATCTTCGGAGACTTTCATGATCCCTTCCGGTCGGTGCGGGGTGACCCGGCCCGCGGGCCTACCCCGTCACGCGGCAACAACGCGCTTCATAGCCCGTTCGTTTCACGATGACCTCTGGTCGGCGCACGGTCCAGACCCTGAGTGGGCCTCAGTAGAAGATCACCGTGTGGGCCAGCCGGCCAGCCGGTCCGGTGTCGTGGCCCGGCCGGCCCGGTACTGGAGAACGGTCGATCGGCGGGCGTGGGCCGGACGCGATGGTGAGGAACCGGACGCGCCGATGAGAACAAGAGCCCTGGAGCCCGATATGACGGATCCCCGACGGTGTCACGGAGGGTAGCAGCGGGAAGGGATTGGGTGACATCACCGGGTGGCTTGCCGGCTCGCCGCGCGACGAGGAGGTCGTCATGCACAGGTCTCATGGGAGGGTTTTTCCGGTGGTACTCGCCCTGGCCGCGACGGCGATCCTCGTCGCCGGATGCGGCCCGGGCCCGGGCGGCGGCGGGGGCACCGCGGTGGCGGCTCCGGCGACGCCCGTGGCGGCCCGGTGCCGGACCGCTCAACTCGCTCTGAGCAGCATCGACCGCCAGGGAACCGCGGGCAGCGACTACGAACGGCTGGTCCTGACCAACATCGGTCACAGCCCCTGCGTGGTACGCGGATTCCCTGGCGTGTCGTTCGTGGACGCGGCCGGCCGGCAGGTGGGCGCGGCGGCGGAGCACACGGGGCCGGTGGGCGCGCCGGTGCGGCTCGTGCCCGGGGGCGCCGCGACGGCGGTCCTGCGCATCCTGCATCTCGGCGTGGCGGAAGGCTGCACACCTCCCTCGGGGACCGCGCCGGTCGCCGTGCTGCGCGTGTACCCGCCGGGGAACACCGAGGCGCTGCGGCTGACCGGCCCGGACACGCGGGCATGCCGGGATCCCGCCGTGCGGCAGCTCACCGTGGCCGCGTTCACGGCGTGACCGGGCCGGCTCCCACGGTGCCCAGGGCGATGCCGGTGGATCGGCCGGTGGAGGTCAGAGCCGTTCGATGATGGTGGCGTTGGCCAGGCCGCCGCCCTCGCACATCGTCTGCAGGCCGTAACGGCCGCCGGTGGCCTCCAGGTAGTTGAGCATCGTGGTGAGCAGGCGGGTGCCCGATCCACCCAGTGGGTGGCCCAGCGCGATGGCGCCCCCGCGCGGGTTGAGCTTCGCCGGGTCGGCACCGGTGTCGCGGGCCCACATGAGCGGCACGGGCGCGAACGCCTCGTTGACCTCGAAGGTGTCGATGTCGTCGATGCTCAGACCGGCGCGCTTGAGCGCCTTGCGGGTCGCCGGGATCGGCGCGGTCAGCATGAGCAACGGGTCATCCCCGGCGAGCGCGAACGTGTGGAACCGGGCCCGTGGCCGCAGGCCGAGCTCGTTCGCCCTGGTCTCGCTCATGATCAGGACGGCCGAGGCGCCGTCGGTCAGCGGGGAGGAGTTACCCGGGGTGATGTTCCAGGTGATTTCCGGGAAGCGGGCAGCGTACGCCTCGGTGTAGAAGGACGGCTTGAGCATCGCCAGCGTCTCAACGGTCGTGGTCGCTCGGACCGTCTCGTCCACGGTGTGCTGGGCTGTCGTGCCGTCCGGAAGGGTGATCTCGACCGGGACGATCTCCCCGGTGAAGTCCCCCGCCGCGGCGGAGGCCGCCGCGAGCTGGTGCGACCGCGCGGAGAAGATGTCCAGGTCCTCCCGGTTGATCTTCCATCGGGCGCTGACGAGCTCCGCGCCGATGCCCTGGTGGGCCAGGCCCTCCGGGTAGCGGGCGTGCAGGCTCGGGCCGTTGGGGTCCTTGCCGAGGGTGGTGGAGCCCATCGGCACCCGGCTCATCGACTCCACCCCGGCGGCGATGACGATGTCGTAGGCGCCGGCGAGCACCCCCTGCGCGGCGAAATGGGCGGCCTGCTGGCTCGACCCGCACTGGCGGTCGATCGTGGTGGCCGGCACCGACTCGGGGAACCCGGCCGCCAGCACCGCGGTGCGCCCGATGTTGACGGCCTGCTCGCCGGCCTGGTCGACACACCCGGCGATGACGTCGTCAACCAGCGCGGGATCAAGGTCGTTGCGGGCGATCAGTGCCTTCAGCACGGTGGCCAGCAGCTCCACCGGATGGGTTTCGGACAGCGCCCCACCCGGCTTGCCCCGTCCCGACGCCGTGCGTACCCCATCGACGATGACTGCGTTCTCCATGGGCTCTCCCTCGTCACAACCATCACACGTCACAATCATCACAATGACGGCGGATCGACCGTTGCCCTGCCCGTGTCGCCTACCCGTTGCCTGGCGCTTGCCTGGATCGACGCTACGGGCCACCCTCTTGATGGGTCAACAAGTGAACCGGAGGTCAGGGGGTCGGGGCCGGGCATCCCGTCGGATAACCGAGCGCATGTGTATAGTATCTCTCCGCTGCCGGATGTAGCGGGACGTACCGGCAGATGTTGGTCGCGATGAAGGAGCCGGGAGTCGCGAAATCGAGGCGGCGCGCCTGCGCCTGCGCCTGATGGGTGGTCCACAGGGTGGCCTTGAACTCGGCGGAGTGTTCACCCATCATCCGGGCGGCGAACTCGACCAGCGCGGCGTCGGCGTACTTGCTGGCGACGATGCCGTTCGGCACTGCGAGGGTCTGTGTCGGCTGGGACGGGATGATGTTGTAGTCACCCGGCTCGATAGCGGCCCTTGTGAAGACGTTGGCTCCGACATCGAGGTACTGGGAGTACCAGTCCCGCTGGATCGCCGATTGCCAGTCGTCGAGTGGCACGAATCTGATCTTCTGGTAGCTGTCGTTGTATTCCTGGACCGCCATCGTGGGAGCGCCCGCCGCCCACAGGACCGCGTCGGCGTGATCCGCACCGGTGGGATGAAGTTTCTGGAGAGCCTCGGCTATCCGGTTCCCGGTCACCGGACGGATGACGCAGCCCGCTCCTTTCACCCGGGTGATCTGACGGAACAGCACGGAGGCGATCTGGTGGGTGCCCGAGTCGAGCATTCCGCTTTCGACCGTCTTGCCGCACAGATCGTCCGCGCTATGAATGCTGGAGTTGGTCGGGACGATGAGCTGAAGAACGTCGTAGTAGATCTGGCCGACGAGGCGTA
>NZ_CDWRCL010000159.1:0-9364 GCF_977927575.1 Frankia sp. CcCS3 | reverse complement strand
ACCCTCCCCGGCCGAACCGTCTCCCACCCCGCCAACACCAGTCGGCTCGCCGCAGCAGCTCCCGCAGCAGCAGAGCCGGCCTGTCTCCCAGCCAGACCAGCACACCCGACAGGCCGCGGACCGGGCCGCTACATGGACCCCGCAGCAGTACGTCGACGAGGTCGTCCGCCGCGCCGAACAGCGCAGGAACATCCGCATGGAGACTCTTCTCGCCGGCACACGGGCTGTCGTCTACCATTTTCCGTCCACCGTGCAGAGATTCAGAAGGCCGACCGCCAGGATCAGCGAGACCACGGCTATCACGCTGGCGATGGTGGTGGCGGAAAATGTAACGTACGAATTGGCGTCAAAATGTTGTTCGGAACTGAAGAACTATGCCGCCCAGTATTTTCGGGTGAGTCTCATGGACGAGCATGTACTGATGCCGTGCCTGGTGGCCAGATCGATTGACATGAAAGTTTCGATGCTCCAAAGTCCCGGCAGCCTGAAGGCGACCGTAAGCCCCGCCTTCGTGAATGTGACAGAAGGCAGTGTGACTGTTGTTGGCAGCCAGACGACGCTGTATGGGGCTTCACTCAAGAAAGCTCTCAACAACATCCTGCCGGGATTTTGAGGAAGGGCGGCGGGACCGATGCTGCCGGGCCGGGGACGGTACGGCGGAACAGGACATGCCCGCGCCGGGGTCCGGGGCTGCGATGATCGGGTGGCGGTCGCATGAGTCGGGGAAGCGGGAGCGGGCAGGTATTGCGGGCCCTTGCCCAGCTGGCTGCGGAGGTGATCGAGCGCCGCCGGGAGGCCGGCGGCCGGCCTGGGGCAAGCGGTGTCCGACCGGGAACCCATGAGACCGGAACGCCTGCCTCCGGGACCTGCGGGCGAGACGTGGCGGAGGGAAGGGGCGGCGGGGCGAGGCCCCAGAAGCCTGCGGAAGCAGCGCGGATCGCCGGGCGCTGGTGCTCCCTGGAGCGGGTGAGCCCGGGGTCCGGCGGGCTGCGGGATTTCTATCTGGACATCGTCATTGGGCCGGACGGGCTCTTCCGGGGCAGCCATGCGGGGTATTTCTGCGTCGACGTGCCGGTGTTCGGCCCATTCGGGGTTCCAGCGCGGGACTGCCGGCGCGGGGATCGGCTGTACCCGGCACACGGCCGCCTCGACACGGCGTCCGGGCGCGGCCGGATCGTGCTGGCCGATACCGGGCGCAGCGCCTTCGGTTTCGAGTCGGCACCCGGCCAGATGACCCTTCTGCTCGACACGGGGCTCATCCCGGGCAGCCCCCGCCTGTACCGGCGGGCGGTTCTCCTCCGGAGCGGCCAGGGGTAAAGCTCCGGGGGTACCTATGTGGAGACTCCTCAACGCGGGCAGGCAGGACGTCCACGCCGCGCGGGCCCGGCGCAGGGCACGGGCGAGGCACACCTGGCGGTCCCGTCTCGCCTGACCACCGCGGCCGCACAGCTCGGCCAACCCTGGCTGTCCGTCTGCCGGTACTGTGATCCACAGGTGGGATCTCGGACCGTGCGGCGGGGGTGCGGTGAGTGAGTTCGAACACGACTGTTTTCGTCGGTCGGTCAGCTGAGCTCGGCCAACTCGCGGCACAGTTCGCCGCCGCTGTCGCCGCGTACGGGTGCCGTTGTGTCCTAGTCGAAGGCCGCGCCGGGGTCGGGAAGACCACGTTGTTGAACCGGTTCCTAACGGACCTGGCAGCCGACCGCGGCGAAAACTCCGGTGATGGCTCCGCGGCAGAGGCCGGGCCCACGTTCCGTGTCTTCCGCGTCGCGGCCGGTGAAGGCGAGCGTAGGCACGATCTGGAGCTTTCGGCTCGTTTGCTCGACGTGCTGGGCGCCCCGGCCACCATGGCTGGCGATGCTTCCAGGCCTCTCGACGACCAGCGGATCCGCTGGACCGGCGACCTGCTGACCCGTGCCGTCACGGACCTGTGCGCCGCCGGGCCGGTCGTTCTGCACCTCGACGACATCCACTGGTGCGATCAGCCCTCGCTACGGCTGGTCAACTATCTGCTGCTGCGTTCCGGCCGGCTGCCGCTGCTGCTGGTGCTGACCGGGCGTCCACACAGCTCCCCGGGCCTCGACGAGCTGCGCCGTCACGCCGAGGTGGGCGGGACCGTCCTGCGCCTCGACGGCTTCGACGCCGACGAACTCGATGAGCTGTGCGACGCGGTCGGGGCCGGGCGCCAGCCGCGTCGCCGACTGCAGTCCCTCGTCGATGCCACCGGGGGAAATCCCCTGTGGCTTGCGATGCTGCTTGCCCACCAGGGCGGGAACGCGATCGCCCCGGCGACGGATGTGGGGGCACCACCGCCGCCGGAGTCGCTGGCCTCACTGGTCCATCGTCGTCTTGCCGCCTGCCCGCCGGACGGGCGCCGGTTCGCCGCAGTGGTCACCGTCCTGGGTCGGGCCTGTGCGCCGGCGCAGGCCGCCGTGATCGCCGATGTCGCCAACCCGGCCAGTGCTCTCGGGGACGCCCTGCGCCACGGTCTGGTCACCACGTCCGGTCAGCCGCCGCACCTGCGGGTGGTCCCGCCGCATGCGCTGATCCGCGCGGCCGTCTACCACGCCCTCGACCTCGCCGAGCGGACAGCGCTACACCTGGCGGTGGCCCGGTCATCCACCGACCCGGCCACCGCGTTGGAGCACCGCGCCGCGGCCACGCTAGTCCCGGACGGCGCGCTCGCGGTCGAGCTGGAGCAGCAGGCCGCAACCGAATCAGCCGCCGGTCTGCACATCCGCTCGGCGGACCATCTCATGCTCGCCGCCGCGGTGAGCCCGGACCAGGCCCGAGCCCGCGGCCTGCGGCTGGACGCGGCGATGTCGTTCCTGCAAGGCGGTGAACAGGACGAGGCGGCCGCGGCGCTGGGCGACGGTGCGGGCCGCGACCCGGAAAGACCAGCCCGATACCGCTACGTGCGCGCCCATCTGGACCTGCTGTCGGGCGACCGGGAGGCAGGCGAACGCGGTCTGGTGGGCAGCTGGGCTGAGGCGCGTTCCACGGGCGACGCGGCGACCGCGGCGCAGAGTGCCGCCTGGCTGGCCCAGGTGAACATCCCGGCCGGCCACTACCGTGAGGCACAGCTCTGGGGCCGGCGCGCCTTCGCGGAGACGGCGGCCTCGTCCGCCCATCGGGCTCTGGGGCTGGTCTTCGTGGCCACCGCACTCACGGCCGAGCACGGTGGCCAGCAGGCCCTGGCGGAGCTCGACGCGGCCGGCGGCACCCTCGCCCCGACCGCGCACACCCTGGCCACGCTGCGAGTCGGCCGCGGGGTGACGCACCTGTGGTCGGGGAATCTGGCCGCCGCGGCCGAACAGCTCGCCCCCGGTGGCTACGCCGACATCGAATCGGTGCATCTGCGGTTCATCGGACTGGCCCACTACGCGGAGGCCACCTTCCGTTCTGGGAGGTGGGCCGAGTCCGCGGCCGGGGGGCGCGACGCCGTCGCACTCGCGGAATCTGCCGGGCACGTGTGGGTCATCGCCTTCGTCTACGCAACCGCCGCGCTCGTCCCGGCCGCCCGGGGGGAGGCGGCCGAGGCGGGCCGGCTGCTCACCCGCGCGGCGGAAAACGGTGCCCATGAAGTTCCAGCGCTGTGCGCGTTCCACACCACGGCCGCCGCGCACCTCGCCGCAGCCCTCGACGACCCGGCCGGGGTTGTCGCAGCCTGCTCCCGGGTGGCCCAACTCGCCCATCCGGGCGGGGCCATCGCCCCCGGCGTCTTCGACTGGCGCGACCTCCACGTCGAAGCACTGGTCCGGCTTCGCCGCCACGACGAGGCCGAGGCCGAGCTGGACCACTACGAGGCGCAGGCCCGGACCCGTGCCTCGCCCTGCGCGCTGGCCGCCGCGGCGCGGGCCCGCGGGACGCTGCTCGCCGCACGCGGCCATGGAGCTACTGGAACACGCCGCGGCCGAAGCGGACCGGCTGCACATGGTTTTCCCCGCCGCCCTGGCTCGGCTGCGCGCCGGCGAGGTGAACCGGAGCCTACGCCGGCGGCCGAAAGCCGAGGAGAATCTCCGGTCCGCCCTGGAAACCTTCACCAGCCTCGGCGCCCGGACCTACGCGGAGCGCTGTCACCGGCTGCTGGCGTCCCTCGGCGGCCCGGATGCCGCCGCGGGCTCGCGCACGGGGATGACGCGCCTGAAACTGCAACTGCTGCGGCGCATTCTCCGCGGCGACGACTTCGACGCAATCTCCGCCGAGCTTTACATCTCCCGGGGCCATGCCGAGAACCTGGCCCGCGACCTCTACCGGCTGCACGGTGTCGCCTCACGCGCCGAACTCGCCGGGCTGTATCTCGGCCTGCGGGGCCCAGGTCCCCATCCTCTTTCCCCGCTGGACCCTGACGATCCGCCGAGCAGGGAGGATCCGGGCCCGGACCTGGACCTGGATCCTCCGGGCGGCGGCTGACCGGGGTGGCGTCCCGAGCGTCCCGTCCTGGCAGGGGCCTGGGAAGACGCATGGGTTTCTCCACTGTAAGGCCGGATGATCCGCAGCCTACGATGCGTCCGTGTTCGGTAATCGGGGGAGACGGGCCGGGTCGGGATCCGTCGGCCGGCGGGGGTATGCGGGGCGCTGGTGCTCCGCGGAGCGGCTGGTCCCGGGGGCGGCCGAGCACCAGGGCTTCCACCTGAAGGATTTCCACCTCGACATTCAGGTAGCTGCCGACGGTCGTTTCGCGGGCGTGCACACCTCGTACATCACCGATGGCCGCTCCGCGACGGATCTGAGCCCCGCCGGTTTGCGGTACCGCCGTTCACACGTCGCGAACGGCCGGGCCCACGGGGTGCTCGACCATGGCTGCGGCACCGGCGAGATCATGCTGGAAGGCTATGGCGCCGCCGGTCTGAGGGTGCATCACGAACCGGGACGGCTGGTGCTGCATCTCGACACAGCACTGATCGCAGCCGCCCCCGCGCTTTACACCCGGGCCGTCCTGCTTCCGGTGGGCTGACCATCCCCCAGCAGCCCGGCGATGGGCGGGCCGGCCGGTGGGCAGGCGACGGATGGGCAGGCTGGCCGACGCAGGCGCCCCCTCTGTTGGAACGCGGCGCGGAGCTATCGGCAGCCGAGACCCTGATCGGGCGGATCGCCGGCCCGGTGCAGGGGCAGCCCGCGTTCGGTGGCGCCGCGACCGGTGGCGGAGTGCTGCTGGTGGAGGGCCAGGCCGGCCTGGGAAAGACGGCTCTGCTGGCGCGGATCCGCGAGCTCGCGCGCTCAGCGGGTGTCACCGTCCTCGCTGCCCGCGGCGACCTTTCTTACCAGGACTCCCCCTGGTTCGTCACCGCCCAGTTGTTCCAGCGTGAGCTGCTGGCGCACACACCGGCCGAGCTGGGGGAGCTGGTGGGCGAGCACGGGGAGATCCTCGCCCGGGCCGTCGGCCTCGGTGTCCGCGGTGACGTCTCCGGCCTACCCGGTGCGTCCGGTGCGTCCAGCAGGCAGAGTGGGCACGGCCCGGACCCGCGGGACGTCGCCGACGGACTGAGCAGGCTACGGGGGCCGCTGTTGCTGACGGTGGACGACGCCCACTGGGCCGACCGCTCCTCCTACGGCTGGATCTCCACGTTCGCGTCGCAGGTGGAGATGCTGCCGGTCGCGATAGTCATGGCCTGCCGCCCCGAGGAGCTCCCCCGCCGTTTCCCGTCCGCCATCTCGGCCGTCGCCGCCGCGGCCAGCCACCGACTGCGGCCGCTCAGCGCCGGAGGTGTCGCCGAGCTCGTCCGCCACGCGCTCGGCGACGGGGCGCAGGAGCCGTTCTGCGAGCGGGCCGGCGAGCTGACCGGAGGTATACCGCTCGTCCTCGTCGACGTGCTGTCCCGGGCTCGGGCACAGGATGTCACGCCGACCGGCGCGGGGCTGCCCGCCCTGACCGCGCTGGCGTCGAGGACGCTGGCCGCCCACCTGCTGGCACAGCTCGACCGGCTCGGCCCGGCGACGACGGAGCTGGCCAGGGCGGTGGCGATCCTCAGCTCTCGGGCTACCCTCGACCTGGCCGCCCGGGTGGCGGGCCTGAGCCGGCTGCAGGCCGAGGAGGCGGCCGACCGGCTACGGGCCGCGCTCGTCCTGCGACCCGATGGTCCCGGCGATCCGCCCACGTTCCCACATCCGCTGTACGCCGACGCGGTGCTGCGGTCGCTTCCCCGCCCGGACCACATCCGGCTGCGCCTGGCCTCGGCCCGGCTTCTGCTGGACCACGGCCATGGCTGCCTCGACGCGGCGGCACACCTGCTGTCGCTGCCCCCGCGGGGTGACGGGTGGGCCGCCGGAATCCTGCTTGCGGCCGGCCGGCTCAGCCTGGCCACGGGCTCGCCCGCCGAAGCAGCCGTGTTCCTGGACCGGGCCCGGCGTGAGCCGCCCCCGCCGGATGCGGCCGCCGAGGTGCTGCACAGTCTCGGCCTGGCCACCCTGGTACGGGACCCCCAGCAGGCGATATTTCATCTGTCCGCAGCCCTCGCGCAGCCCGGTCTGCGGCCGGGGCTGCGGCCGGGGCTGCGGCCGGGGCTGCGGGAGACCGTAGCACTGCGGCTGGCGAAGTCGCTGGCCCACGACGACCGGATGGCCGATGCGGTCCGGCTGCTCGACGTCGAGGCCCGCACGGCGGCGACCCACCAGGCCCGGCTACGGCTGCGTGCCGAGCACATGCTGTGGGCAATGTTCTGGATGGACGATGACGACGCGCACGCCCGTTCCCGGCGGCTGGCACGTCTGGTGCGGGGGATGTCCGGGCGGACGGTCACCGAACAGTCGCTGCTGGGCCTGCGGGCCTGGGACGCGATGTTGCGTGGGGAGCCGGCAGATACTGTCCTCGGCCTGGCGGCGGCCGCGCTGGGCACCGGGATGAGCTGGGTGGACGAGGACTGGGGGTTCGAGATCCCCGTCCTGGTCGCGCTGTGTCACCTGTACTGCGACCGACCCGAGCGGGCGCTGGAGCTGCATGCGACGGGCCTGGCGGAGCTGAAGAAGCAGGGCTGGCACGGTACCCATCTGGCGTTCGGCTACGCCCTGCACGGCCAGATCCACTACCGCACCGGGCGGCTCGTCGACGCCGAGTCTGCTGCCCGCCGGGCACTGCGGTGTGCCGGCTCCCTCGCGCCGCGCAGCCCCGCCCGTTGGTTCGCGCTGGGCACCCTGCTGCAGGCGCTGGTCGCCCAGGGAAAGATCGAGTCAGCGGAGCAGGTCACCGCGGCCCACAGTTACGGCGGCCCTTTCCCGGAGGCAGTGACAATCCCGCTGCCGCAGCTCGTCCGCGCCGAGCTGAGCCTGGCCCAGGGCCGAACCGTCGAGGCCGACGATGTCCTGACCGATCTGGGCCGGCGGTTGGACACCCGCGGCGCGGTCAACCCAGCATGGTGCCCATGGCTGGGGCTGCTTGCCCAGGCCCGGCGGCACACCGACCCGGCGCGGGCACGGGAGCTGGCGGACCAGGCCGTCTCGCAGACGCGGCGCACCGGCGTCGCCTCAGCCATCGGCCAGACGCTGTGCGCTGCCGGTACCGTCACCGGCGGGTCGGCCGGGCTGGCCCTGCTGGCCGAGTCGGTGCGCAGCCTGGAGGCCTCCCCAGCCCGGTACGAGCACGCCCTCGCCCTTACCGAGTACGGCGACGCGCTGCGACGCGCAGCCCGCAAGCGCGAGGCTCGTGAGGTGCTCCACCAGGCCGTAGACCTCGCCGCGAGCTGCGGTGCGCAGGCCCTGGCCGACCAGGCCGCTGAGCGCCTGGCGATGGCCGGCGGACGCCCGCGTCGCCCCCGGGGCTCCGGCGTCGCTGCGCTCACCGACCGCGAGCTGCAGATAGCCCGCTGCGCGGCCTCCGGCCAGACGAACGCCGCCATCGCCCGACACCTGCACGTCACGCCCTCGGCTGTGGAGAAGGCCCTGACCGGTATCTATCGCAAACTCGGCGTCGCGGGCCGCGGTGATCTACCCGGTCATTTTCGCTGACCGGGTGACCCCGGCTCCCGCATGCCGGCGATGTCGCCAGCCGGATTCGCCGGTGCGACCGAGCCAGGCGGTGAAAGCGATTGATGCCAGACCGAGGGGACGAAGAATCCGGGCGCAGCACACTCATAAACCCTTTGGGAGCAGTTCCACTCCGGCGAGATCACCGGAGTGGACGATCCAGGCCAGCCAAACCGGGGGCGATCCGTGCGGCTCCTGACCAGGGATGATACCCAGTACGGTACACCTGACCATCCTGCTCTCCGAGACGTTGTCCCACCTCGGCTGACGTGGAAACCGTCGATCGCGAGCAGGGCGTGGGGCAGCGCCTCGCGGGCGGCATAGGCGTAGGTCGTGGACATGTCGATCGTGACGGCCCAGATCCCGGCGCGTCACTGCTCGGGCTGGGCGGCCAGCCAGTCGACGTCGCCCGCAACGGTCCGGCCCTCGACGACCCCGAGCAGGCAATGCCCGCCGGTCGCGTCGAACAGCCCGGTCGCGCACCGGTCCGCGTCCGCCACCCAGCAGCCACTGACCGGGTCCTGGTGATAGCGGGGCCGGCCGCGGCGATAGTCGATCCCGAGCACACCCACCCTGGACCGCGGCTCGGACACCGACCGCCGCGACCGGCGCGCACCCCACCCCCACGCCGCCCACGGCGCCCGTGGCATTGATGCCCCCGCGGTGTCGGTAGGGAGAGTGACCGTGATCCCGGCCAGCTCGGCCAACCGGTCCAGCGCATCCTGGGCCGTGTGCCAGCTGGAGCCGAGCGCGTCGGCGACCCGGCGCACCGGGACCAGCCAGTCCCCCGACGAGATGGCCCCTCGTCTCCCGGCCCGACACCGAGACCCGCGCCCCCCGTACGGCCATCGGCCCGGTCTCGGCGAAGGTCCGCTGCCCGCACGCGTCGTTGTCGCAGTACAGCCTCCGCTTGTCCCAGACCACTGCCATCGTCCGGATCACCAGGTGCGCCAGCCGCTGCTCGACACGCTCACGCAGCGGCCCCGACCTGGCCTCACCGCCCGGGTAACACACCGCCATCCCCTCCAACGACGACAGGTACAGCTGCACCCAGCCCGACTCCCGCCGCTCGACGTGCACCACCCGGCAGCCCGACCATCCACGCGATATCCACATCCAACGACGTACCCCCGACCACGACACACCCGTTTCCCCGGCGATCATTTCCTCGACAATCATGATCTTGCCGGGAGTGGGTGCGTCGCCGTTTCCGGACACCATCGCCATCGCACTCCGCTACAGCCCTGAAGTTGCGAAGCGTCAGGCGTCGAACACGGCTTCAGGCGTAGTGTGCAGAGCCGGTTTGATGACGTATGCCTCGGCACCCGCTTGGGATTAGCGAAGCAGATTCCGCACCTAGTACTCCAGTGACAGTGATCCTTACGTGGTCGCGGCCCGCATGACG
>NZ_CDWRCL010000158.1:9011-9766 GCF_977927575.1 Frankia sp. CcCS3 | reverse complement strand
CGGAAGACAGAGCTAGGCCGAGGCGGCCCGGGGCCGCGGCCCACGCCCGTGGAATGCCGCTGGAGGGCAGGCCGAACGAGAAGACCAGGACCCGCCGGCCCCCGCCGAGCGGGACCATGGCCGGTTTGCACGCCTCGTCCGCGTCGCGCCCGGCTCCCACCGCTCTCAGCCCGGCCGCGAACAACGCGTCGAGGGTCTCGACGAGCCCTCGGTGGCCGGAATCCAGCAGGTGGTTGTTCGCCAGCACGCACACATCGGGCCGGGCGGCGGCCAGGCAGGGAAGGTTGTCCGGACTCATCCGATAATGAACCGCCTTTCCGGCGGCGAAGTCATCGCACCGGGTGATGTTGTTTTCCAGGTTCACTACCCGAACATCGGGCTGGACCTCATCCAGCACGGGCAGTGCGTCACCCCAGGGCCAGGCGAAGTCGACCGGGCGAGGAATCGGGCCGTTCGCTGCTTCAGCCAGCTCGACATAGGCGCGGGCATCCCGGATATATCCCTCGGAAAGTCTCGGGTTGCCTGGATGCGGCAGAATCTGGTCGACGCCGCGGCCTAGCATCACATCGCCGCAGAGGAACAGCGTCACTGTGCCGTCGTGCACGGTTCCAGCCTAGGCCACCGGCCGGATTCCTCCGGTTCGCCGAGTTGACGCCCCTCAGGGCAGGGCGGAACCTGTAGGCCGCGAGCGGAACCCCCGAGGGGGTGGCCTCATGCACGGAGTAAGGACCAACGCCTTCACCGAGGCTCATAGG
>NZ_CDWRCL010000158.1:0-8687 GCF_977927575.1 Frankia sp. CcCS3 | reverse complement strand
TCCACAGGCCTGTGACCTGCGATGATGCTCTCGATCACGTATTTGTTACTTCATTACGTCCCCAGAGCCGAGTACGTGCCGAGATCGGGGCTGATCCAGGACGGATCCGGTAACCGGGTCTTTGTGCTGGGACGATCCTTCGTGAAGGTCACCTTCCACAACGCCGCCGCACACAACCTCGAAGGTCAACCCACCGCTCCGAGGAACCTCTTCCCTCTCGGCCGGACAACGAATGTCGTCCACGTGAAGCGGGGCGGCGACTTCGAGGGTGTGGTGACCTACTACCTCGGGCTGTGTGGGCACAGGCCAGCACCGCCCGCGCATCCGACCGTGAGCAGCGTGGGCCGCGACGTCATCCTGAGCATCCCAACGCGGTAGCGGTAACACGCCACAGCGCCCTGTCCCGTTGCGCGATCGACGCTTTGGTGTTGGTGGCGTCGATGAACGCGAGGTAGGAGGTCCGTCTGCCTCGACGCTCCCCACGATCGACGCCATATTGCGGGTGGTACCCGATTCTGATCAGGGGGCCAGGCGGGCCGGTGGATGAACGTCCAGGACAAATCAGATACAAAATGGACAACACCGGCCCGCCGGGCCATCGAGATTAAAATATCCCGGGAGCCCAGGCTAGCAGTTGACGAACTCCGGTTGCTGGTTGAGGACCTGGCTCTCCGGGGAGATGAAGCGGCGGTACTGCTCGCCGCCCGTGGCCTGGGGGCGGAAAGCGGCCAGCCGATGGCAGTTCTGGAAGGCTAGCGCCACGCCGAAGTGCCGTTCCAGGGCCGCGCGTATCGAGGTGCTGGCCATCGCCCGCAACAGCTGTCCCTGCTCGGCGTCGTCCGCGGGCGGGGTCTGGTTGTCGGCGAAGTCGCGGGCTGCGGTGGGCAGCTCGCCGGCGAGCCGCTCGACCAGTCCGTAGGCGTAGGGCAGGGAAGTGCGGATACAGGCGAGGAAGTCGGCCTCGTCGACGTGACCTTGTTCGGCCTGCTCCAACAGGTCGGGCGACACCGTCAGGGACATGGATACCTCCTGGGCTGGTGGCAGCGACAACGATCACCACTGTCTTGGATACAACAACCGTTGTCAATACCGACAGTGATACTCCGTGTGCAGATCGATTGCGCCGCGGCGGCGCACCCCGACACCCCGCCGGATCTGCCGTGCGATGCGGCGCGTCCCGCCTCCGTACACCCGGTGCACGCCCGGTGCGCGCCCCCGGTGGACGGCGCAGGGCGTCCGACCCGGCAAAGCATCTGGTCGATCATGCAGGCGGATGGGCGGATGGGCGGATGGGCGGATGGGCGGCGGGGAGGCCCGCCCCGCGTAATCGCCGACCGCTCGAACTCGAACTTGTAACGGTTTCCATTAGCCGCTACCTTTGCGAAAATGAATCCCGGTACTGCTAGCAGGTCCGGTCGGGTGACAAGCAGGGAGATCGTGGTGGATGGTGCACGGCTGGTCACGGTGCGGCGCTGGCGGGTGCGGCCCGGGCGGATGCCGCGCGGCCTGGGGGTAGTGGCCGCCGGCGTGGCGATGGTCGTGGCCGCGTGTGGGACGTCCTCGTCGGAGGACACCGGGACCGGCGCCACCGGCAGCGGGAAGATCGCTGTGGTGGCGGCCGAGAACTTCTGGGGCAGCATCGCCGCCCAGCTGGGGGGCGATCGGGTGGCGGTCACCAGCATCATCGACAATCCCGACGCCGACCCGCACGACTATGAGCCGACCCCCGCCGACGGCCGGGCGATCGCCGGTGCGCGGCTGTTCATCGACAACGGCGTCGGCTACGACCCGTGGGCGGGCAAGCTGGCGGCGGCCAACCCGGCGGCCGGGCGGGTGACGCTGACCGTCGGCGACCTGGTCGGCGCGAAGGACGGCGACAACCCGCATCGCTGGTACAACCCGGATGACGTCGCGAAGGTGATCGACCAGGTCACCGCCGACTACAAGAAGATCGACCCCGCTGGCGCGGGCTACTTCGATCAGCAGCGGGCATCCTTCACCGCCACGACCCTCAAGCCGTACACCGATCTCATCGCAACGATCAAGAAGAAGTACGCCGGGACGCCGGTCGGGGCCTCGGAGAGCATCTTCGAGATGCTGTCCCCGGCGCTCGGGCTGAACCTGCTGACCCCGCCGGCCTTCCTGCGCGCGATCTCGGAGGGCACCGACCCGACTGCCGCGGACAAGAGCACCATCGACAGTCAGATCAAGACCGGGGAGATCAAAGTCTACGTCTACAACAGCCAGAACGCCACCCCGGACGTGCAACGGCAGGTTGAGGAGGCGAAGGCGGCCCACATCCCGGTGACCACCATCACCGAGACGCTCGTCCCGGCCGGAGCATCGTTCCAGGAGTGGCAGGTCGCCCAGTTGGAAGCCCTGCGCGGGTCGCTGGCGCAGGCAACCGGCAAGTAAGTGGCAACCGGCACGTAAGCGGAAGGTAACGAGGATGGCGGCGGTGGCGTACCCTCGATCCGGCGGCTCGAGCGCCGAGGTTGACGAGGCGGTGGCGCCGGCCGGCAGCGACCGGCCGGCCGCATCGGCGGTGATGTTCGAGGGTGCGGCGGTTCGTCTCGGCAGGCGGATGGTATGGAGCGGGGTGAGCGTCGAGGCCGGCGCGGGGGAGTTCGTCGCGATCCTCGGTCCCAACGGCGTCGGTAAGTCCACCCTGCTCAAGGCGGCCCTTGGCCTGCTGCCGCTGGCCGCGGGGCGGGTGGTGGTGCTGGGCCGGCATCCCGGGCGGGCCCGCGCCGAGGTCGGCTATCTGCCGCAGCGACGGAGCTTCGACCCGTCGGTACGGATCCGGGGGCTTGACATCGTCCGCCTCGGTCTCGACGGCCACCGGTGGGGTCTGCCGCTGCCCGGCGGAGATCGCGCCCGGACAGCGCGGCGGCGCGTCGCCGAACTCGTCGAGCAGGTCGGCGCCACCGGCTACGCCCACCAGCCGATCGGCCGGCTGTCCGGTGGGGAGCAGCAGCGGCTTCTGATCGCCCAGGCGCTCGCCCGCCGGCCCCGGCTGTTGCTCCTCGACGAACCGTTGGACAGCCTGGACCCGCCCAACGCCGCCGCGGTCGCGGCCCTCATCCGCACTATCTGCCAGACGGCGGGGGTGACCGTGCTGATGGTCGCCCACGACGTCAACCCGATCCTGCCCAGCCTCGACCGGGTCATCTACCTCGCCGCCGGCGGTGCGGTCTCGGGCTCTCCCGCCGAGGTCATCACCAGTGCGACGTTAAGCCGGCTCTACCAGGCCCCCATCGAGGTGCTGACCACCTCCGACGGGCGCCTCGTCGTCGTCGGCCAGCCCGAGCCGCCCGCTGTACACACCGACCGTCATAACGGGACCGGCCATCTGTGATCACTGCGGCGGTGGTCGCGACCGACGCGGGCCTGTCGTGGAACCTGGTCCGCGACGTCCGGCAGATGTTCGCCTACCCGTTCATGGTGAACGCGTTCCGGGCCGGAACCATCGTCGCGCTGACCGCCGGGGCAACTGGATGGTTCATGGTCCTACGCCGCCAGGCCTTCGCCGGCCACACCCTCGCCGTGGCCGGTTTCCCGGGCGCGGCCGGGGCGATCTGGCTCGGCCTGGGCGCGACCTACGGCTACTTCGCCTTCTGTCTCACCGCGGCGCTGATCATTGCTGCTGTCCCCGGGCTGGGTGGGGCAGCCGGGCGGGCCGCGGAGTCGGCCATCATCGGTACCGTCCAGGCGTTCGCGCTGGCCTGCGGATTCCTGTTCGTCAGCCTGTACAAGGAATTCTTCGGCGGGGTCAACACGCTGCTGTTCGGCAGCTTCCTGGGAATCACCGACGACATGGTCCTCACGCTGACCGCCGTCGCCGTGGCGGTCCTGGCAGTGCTGGCGCTCATCGGGCGGCCGCTGCTGTTCGCCTCGCTCGATCCAGCTGTGGCCGCCGCCGCCGGAGCGCCGGTGCGGGGTCTGTCGGTGGTTTTCCTGATCCTGCTCGGGAGCACCGCCGCGGAGGTCAGCCAGATCACCGGAACCCTCCTCGTCTTCACCCTGCTGGTCATCCCGGCCGCGACCGCACAGGTCCTCACCACCCGACCGGCCCTCAGCCTCACGCTCACCGTGCTGCTAGGCCTGCTGGTCACCTGGGCCGGGCTGACCGTGGCCTACTACTCGCCCTATCCGTTCGGCTTTTTCATCACCAGCTTCTCCTTCGGCCTGTACCTCCTCGCCCGTCTCGCCGTCGGCGCGCGCGACCTGCTCGGCCGGGCCGCCCGCGTCCCCCGGACGACCGGAGCAGCAGCATGACCGCAGCCACGGCGGACACCGGACTGACCGCGATGTTCGAGCACCCGTTCATGCAGCATGCGTTCATCGCCGGAACGGGGATTGCTATGGCGGCCGGACTCGTCGGCTACTTCCTCGTCCTGCGCGCCCAGGTCTTCACCGCCGACGCGTTGTCCCATGTGGCGTTCACCGGCGCACTCGCCGCCCTGGCCACCGGGATCGATGCCCGCGTCGGCCTGTTCGCCGCCACCGTCACCGTCGGGTGCGCCCTCGGCGCGCTCGGCCCCCGCGGCCACGCCGACGACGTCGTCATCGGCAGCGTGTTCGCCTGGGTCCTCGGCCTCGGGGTGCTCTTCCTTACCCTTTACACCACCCACCGCAACACCGGCAACGGCACCGCCGGCGTCACCGTCCTGTTCGGCTCGATCTTCGGCCTGGACGCCTCCCACGCCTGGGAGGCTGCCATACTCGCCGTCCTCCTCTGCCTCGCCACCATCGCGATCGGGCGCCCCCTGCTGTTCGCCAGCCTGGACGGCGCGGTCGCGGCCGCCCGAGGTGTCCCCGTCCGCCTCCTCGGCGTCGGTTTCCTCGGCCTTGTCGGGGCGACCGCCGCCGAGGCCACCCAGGCCGTCGGTGCCCTGCTGCTCCTCGGCCTGTTCGCCGCACCCGCCGGCACCGCCCACCGGCTCACCGCCCGCCCTTACCATGGAATGATGATCTCCACCGCGGTCGCGGTCGCGGTGACCTGGGCCGGACTGACCACCAGCTACCTCGCCCCGCGGATCCCCCCGAGCTTCGCCATCCTTGCCCTCGCCACCGCCACCTACACCGTCACGCTGACCGTTACCCGGCTGGTCGCGGACTCGGGCTTGGCGCGGGCGGTGCGGCACCCGTCCGCGGACGCGCCTCGTTCGGCCTGATCGAACCCACCGGCGCCACCGGTGGCCACCGGCGCGGTCGCGCGCGGTCCGGGGAAGCGCCAGGTCAGAGCCCGAGCAGCCGGCCGCAGATCGACTCGACCGCGGCCGGCAGGCCCGGGTTGTGCCGCAGGTGCGGGGTGCGGGCCGTGTCGTTGGCGACGGAGACCGCGGCGTGCACCCGGATCCGGGCGGCGGTGGGATCGAGCTCGGGGTGCACGAGCCGGAGCAGGTGAACCCATTCGGTGAGGTAGTCGTGCTGGGCCCGGCGGGCGACGTGGCGTTCGTCCTCCGGCAGATGCTCGACCTCGGTGATCAGTAGCCCGATCAGGTCGTGGTGGGCCTGGGTGAACCGGAGGTAGGAGCCGAGCAGCCGGCGCAGGGCGTCGGCGGCGTCGTTCGAAGCCCGATAGATCGCGCTGACGTCCATCAACAGGGCGGCCGTGCTGCGCTGGAACGCGGTGCGCAGCATGTCCAGCTTGCTCGGGAAGTGGTGGTAGACGCTGGGGCCGGTGATGCCGACGGCGTTGCCGATGTCCTCGATGCCGACGCCGGCGTAGCCGTGGGTGGCGAACATCCGCACCGCCTGGGTGAGCAGCGCCTCGCGGCGGGAGGCCGGCCGCAGCGGCAGTCCGGCCGGTGGTGGTCCGGCTGGTCGCGGCGGCGATGCGGTGCGGGTGCCGGGCAGCGGGGTGTCCAGCACGAGGTCGGTGAGCTCGGCGAGCAGGTCGTCGTAGGCGGGCCGGGGCAGGTCCAGGTGGTGGAAGGACGGGCTTATCAGCACGGCCAGCATCGCCCAGGTGAGCAGGTCCGCGGTGGGGGGGTCGAGCTCGGGGCGGGCGGCGCGCACCCGGTCGGTGAGGCGGCGTCCGATCTCGCGGACCTCGGCGCGCAGCAGAGCATGGTCGTCAGGGGTCAGATGGCGGGCTTCGCGCTGCCAGAGCACGCCGATGTGGCGTTCGTCGAGGCAGCGGGCGGCGAGCCGGGCCGACGCCGTGGCGCGGTCGGTGCGGCCGGCACGGTCCGCGAGATCGAGATCATCGAGCAGGCGCCGCAGCGGGGCCAGGCCTGCAGAGATGACCTCGCGGAGCAGGTCCTGTTTACCGGAGAAGTGCCGGTACAGCGCGGACGGGCCGACCGCCACGGCCTCGGCGAGATCGGTCATGCCGATCTGGTCGTAGCCGCGGCGGGCGAACAGGTCCGAGGCGGCGCCGAGGATCATCGCTCGCCGGTTACGCGGGCGGGTGCCGCGCGGCGGCGCAAGCGTGCGGTCCGGCAGGACAACCCCCTCGGTACGACCCCCTCGGTCTCCGAGGTGCGAATCAGCCTACCTTCTCGTAGAGGGCGACCACGGCGGCGCCGCCGAGGCCGATGTTATGCTGCAGCGCCACGGTCACGTCCTCGACCTGGCGCTTGTCGGCCTCGCCGCGCAACTGCCACACCAGCTCCGCGCACTGCGCCAACCCGGTCGCGCCCAGCGGGTGCCCCTTGGACAGCAGCCCACCCGACGGATTGGTCACCACCCGGCCGCCGTAGGTGTTGTCGCCGTCGACGATGAACTTCTCCGCCGTGCCCTCCGGGGTCAGCCCCAGCGCCTCGTAGGACATCAGCTCATTGCTGGTGAAGCAGTCGTGCAGCTCCACCACGCGCACGTCGAGCGGGTCCACCCCGGCCACCTCGTACACCTGCCGCGCGGCGGCCGCGGTCATGTCGTAACCGACCAGGCGCATCAGGTCCCCGTCGAACGAGGACGGGGTATCCGTGGTCATCGCCTGCGCGATGATCGCCACATCGGCGCGCAGCCCGTGGGCGCGCGCGAAATCCTCGGAAACGACCACCGCGGCGGCCGCGCCACAGGTGGGCGGGCAGCACTGCAACCGGGTCAGCCAACCGAGGATCCGCGGCGAGGCAAGAACCTCCGCCACGGTCACCGGATCAGTGAACACCGCATACGGGTTGTTGGCCGCGTGCCGGCGCGACTTCACCGAGATCCGCGCGAATACCGCCGGGTCCATCCCGTACTTCTCGCAGTAGGCCGCGCCCGCACCGGCGAAGTACCGCGGTGCGAACGGCACCCCCTCGACCTCGCCCTGCACCTTGGTGACCACTTCGTCGAACCGCCCGAAGGCGTTGGGCCGGTCGTCCCACTGCATCGTCAGCGCGCCGCGCCGCATCTGCTCGAACCCGAACGCCAGCACGCAGTCCGCCGCCCCGGAAGCCACCGCCTGCCGCGCCAGGAACAGCGCCGACGACCCACTCGAGCAGCTGTTGTTCACGTTCACCACCGGCGCCCCGGTCATCCCCACCCGGTACAGCGCCTTCTGCCCGCTCGTCGAGTCGCCGTACACATAGCCGGCGTACGCCTGCTGGACCGCAGCCAGGTCGATCCCAGCATCGGCCAACGCCGCCCTGACCGCCCCCTCGGCCAGCACGTCGTAGCTGTCGCTCCTGCTCGGCGTCGCGAACGGCACCATGCCGACGCCCGCCACCATCACCCGACCGCTCATCATCGCTCCATGGGCTAGCTGTTGTTCACTTAACACCGTGAGCACCACAGTAGCGCACGTCAAGGGGAGAGGTGTAGCGTAAGCGTGCTTGCGAGGATTCACAAGGTGGAGCGACGCGGGTGTGTCACAGCCTGCGGTCGGGCGACGTCCACACCGGTCAGTGGTTGAGCGCCCACAGGCCGACCAGGTTCGCGAAGGTGAAGACCACCGTGATGACGACGGCGAGGATGAGCCGCCTGCGGCGCTCGCGGCGGCGCCAGGTGGCCCGCGCCCGCCGGTAGGCGTCGGGCGACACGGGCACGCCGTCGGCGAGAGCGTCCAGGGCGTCGCGCAGCCGTCGTTCGGTGTCGTTGAGCGGCCCGGTGTGATACGTCATGTCTGGGACTCCATCGCGCGGGACAGCGCCGCCATTCCCCGGGCCGCATGGGGATTTCACTGCGCCGCAGGAAATCCCCATGACCGCGGCTATCTCGGATTCCTTCAGGCCGAGCCAGTGCCGCAGTACCAGGGCCTCCCGCTGGCGCGGCGAAAGCCGCTGTAACGCGACGACTACAGCTCGCTGTTCGTGTCGCAGCAGCGATTGCGTCTCCGCCGATTCTACCTGGCCTGATGGCCATTCCAGATGTTTTCGGACGACCTGGAGATGGCGTAGTTGCATTCGGGTGAGATTGCAGACTATGCTACGTAGATACGGCAGGGTGGCGGTCGAGTCCCGCAGTTTTCGGGGTCTTCGAAGTTAACCGGGGTGGGCGTGAGACCCCAGCCAGTTTGGTAACTGTGCGTAATGTTGGTTCGGCGTGGCCTGCTGTGACCTGATGTGGCATGCCTCGTGTCGTGACATGAATCGCCCACAACCCCTGGCGATCTTGGTGGTCCCCACGCAACCGAGAGGCCACGGAGCCACGGGCTTGGACGATCATACGAATGACGCGACGCGGTTGCTCGCCATCGACGGTCTGACGGTGTCGCGCGTCGAGATGCTCGCGGACAGGACCCGGCAGGCTGT
>NZ_CDWRCL010000157.1:0-9510 GCF_977927575.1 Frankia sp. CcCS3 | reverse complement strand
TACGTGAATGTTTACGGAACGTGGACGCTCTTGGACAGGTGGCGGCGTGGCCGGTCGAGACCGTCGCGGTCGCGGTGATGGGTCGGGCGGACGAGGCGGTCGGACCGGGTGCGGGGTCCGGGTGGCCGGACGCAGCGGTGACCCCGCGGGTCCGGGAGGTGACGCGGACCGGACCACTCGATCACCCCTTCCGGCTGGCCTCGGTGTCGAAGCTGCTCAGCGCCTATGCGGTCCTGATCGCCGTGGAGGAGGGCGCGATCGGGCTTGACGATCCCGCCGGACCCCCCAGGTCCACCGTGGCTCATCTACTCGCCCACACCTCCGGGCTCGCGTTCTCGGGGACCCGCACATTGGCCCCCCCGGGCACCCATCGCATCTACTCCAACACCGGGTTCGAGCGGCTGGGGGAGGCGCTGGAGAAGGCTACCACCATCGCCTTCGCCGACTACCTCGCCCAGGCGGTCTTCGAGCCCCTCGGGATGCACGGTGCCCGGCTGACGGGATCCCCGGCCTCCGGCGTGACGGCGACGCTTGCCGACATGCGACGCTTCGCTGCCGAGCTCCTCGCCCCGACGCTGATCACCTCCGCGACGTTCGCCACGGCCATCTCGGTCGCCTTTCCCGGACTTGCCGGCGTGTTGCCGGGTTTCGGCCAGCAGACCCCCAACGACTGGGGACTCGGCTTCGAGATCCGCGGCAACAAGCACCCGCACTGGACGGGCAGCTCCAACGCGCCGTCGACCTTCGGCCACTTCGGGCAGAGCGGGACCTTCCTGTGGGTGGATCCCGTCGCCCGCCTCGCATGTGTGACTCTTTGTGATCGTGATTTTGGCGAGTGGGCCCAGCGAGCCTGGCCACCGCTGGCGGACGCGATCCTGGCGCAGGCCCCCTCGTGGTCCGCAAACCGCTCGGCGTGACGTGCGAGAAAGGGCGGGGGCGGCGCGGCCGTCAGTGACCGTTTCCGGTCGGATGCCGGTTTCTTCCGAGGGCATTGTCAGCTTTTGGTCATGATCTGGAATCCAGATCTCCTTCCCATGGTCTGCGCGGGACGGCCGTGGCTCATGGGCCATGATGTCGGCATGTTTCCTCGGCGAGACCGATCCCGACGGCCGGTTCCTCACCCGGCGCAGGCAGGCATGGATACGCAGAGTAGCGAGCGTCGCTGCTTTCGTCGGGGAGCCGGTCCCGCATGACTGAGGGGGTGAACGGTCATACCGTCCAGGTTGTCCCGGCCGTTGATCCCGGTGAATCGGTTGTTCCGGTTGATCCGGTTGATCCGGTCGATTCCGCGGGTCGGGTGGACATCGGCGTGGCGATCGGCATCCCCGAGCCGTACCGCACAGAGCTTCAGGACTGGCGGGAGCGACTCGGCGATCCGAACGCAGCCCTCATCGTCCCGCACGTCACCCTGCTGGGTCCGACCTCCGTCGGGCTCGTGGACCTGCCCGTGATCGAGCGCCACCTCGCGCGGGCGGCGCGGGCGAACTCCCCGTTCACCATCCGCCTGCGGGGGATCCGGCACGTTCCGGCCGCTGTCCCCGGTCGTGTTCGTCGCCCTCGCCATGGGTATCCTCCGGTGCGAGAAACTGGCGGCGGTGGTGCGGTCCGGTCCTCTCGACCGGCCGCTCAGCTTCGCCTACCATCCGCACGTCACCGTCGCGCACGACCTCGCCGAGGACGCGTTGGACCGCGCCTTCGATGCGCTCGCCGAATATCAGGCGCAGTTCGAAGTCAACGGGTTCGGGCTGTATGAAAGAGGCGCCGACCTGCGCTGGCGGCAACTACGCTTCTTCCCGTTCGGTCGCCCTGCGCGTGGGCCGGAACCGGTGGGCGGCGGGGGGCGACGCGCCACACTCGGATCTCGGGAGTAAGCGCGCGTCGCCGGGGGGACAGTAACGAATGTGGCGGGACCTCGTCAGGCGGTACGGGCCAGTGTCGGGACGGTTTCCGGCACCGCTGTGGCAGTACGCCGGAAACGTCCGTTTCTCGATCACCTCATCCGGGCATATTCCCGCTACACAGCCGACGGCGGTGATCGTCTCGCGGCGTCGGCGACCTACTTTGCGTTCCTGTCGTTCTTCCCGCTGGTCGCGCTGGCCTTCGCGGTCACCGGCTTCGTCGTGGACGCGTACCCCGATGTGCAGGAGAGCCTGACCCGGCAGATCAACGACTATCTTCCGGGCTTGGCGGACAAGCTCGACGTTGCCTCGATTGGCAACGCCAAGGTCGGCGTGGGCATTATCGGTCTTGCCGGCCTCCTGCTCGCCGGACTCGCGTGGATCGACGCGCTGCGGGGTGCCATCCGTCTCGTATGGCACCAGGACATCGACGTTGGCAACATCATCACCCGGCGGCTGCGGGATGTCACGGTGCTCGCGGGACTGGGGCTGACTCTGTTGGCCTCACTCGTCGTGACCAGCCTCTCGACCTCGGCCACCGGGTCATTCCTGAGCTGGATCGGATTGTCCGGCAGCACCGCCGCGGCCTGGGTGACCGGCCTGCTGGCCCTGCTCGTCGTCCTCGCGATCGACACCGCGGTTTTCCTCTATCTGTTCTGGCGGCTGCCGCAGCAGACCGACCGGGTGCGGACGGTCCGGGGTGCGGTGCTCGGCGCCGTCGGAGTCGAGATCCTCAAGATCGTCGGCACCTGGCTGGTCGGGCAGACCATGAGCAATCCGGTGTACGGTACGTTCGCGGTGATCGTCGGGTTGCTCATCTGGATCAACATCGTCATGCGATGGACGCTGTTCGTCGCGGCCTGGACCGTGACGGCGCCCTACAACTCCGACGTCTTCCCCTCCGGTTCGGCAGCCCGGCATTCCGTCGCCGAGGCGGCCGACCACGCGGCGGCGGGGAGCGCGGGTGCGGCAGGCGCGGGCGCGGGATCCGCGGGGCCGGCGTCCTACCGGTCGAGCGGCTCGCCGAACCCGGAGGCCTCCCGCCGCCCGGTGTCCGGCTCCCAGACCGGCTCGACGCCGCTCGAGCCGGCTTCACCCGACTCGTCATCGGCGAAGCCATCCTTGGCCGGACCGCTGCGGGTGGCGTCGGAGGGCAGCCCGCGTGGCACGGTGCCCATCCCCGCCCGGGTACGGGCACTCCTGCGCCGCCGCATACCCTCGGGGACATCCAGCAGGTCGGACTGATCAGGTCCGGCCGCCGGCCTCAGCCTCACGGACACGTGTCCATCGCGCGGTGCGGGCGGCCGACCCGACGGGCGCTCGACGTCCCGGAGGCCCGCCGCCGCGTGCCGCCGCCGGTGCTGGCGCCGACGCACTCGGGCGGCTCGACGGGTGAGCGCGGTGAGCAGGCATGCCACGACGGTGCAGCCGATCGCGATCCAGGTTATCGGGCCGATGCCGCTGCCAGGATCGCCCGCGCGGGCGACTCCGTGCCGCGAGGAGGCTGTTGCCGCGCCGGCGGTTGGCACGATCCCTGGACCCGCCGGGCTGACGGAGGGCCGGTCTCCCGCGGGCCCGCTCGACGCCGGCGCCGTCGCCCTGGGGTTCGCGAGATACCCGACCGGGGTGACCGTGTCGGCGTGCGCGAAACCCCAGTCGAGCAGCGCGCGTGCGTCCTTGCCGTAGGCGGGAGCCGTCCGCAGCAGGGCGACGATGAGGGTGTGGCCGTCGCGGGTGGCCGCGCCGACGAACGTCGCGCCGGCCGCGATGGTGTAGCCGTTCTTCACCCCGATAGCCCCCTCGTAGGAACGCAGCAGGGCGTTGTGGTTCTGGATCTCGAAGCGGGTACCCCCCCGGCCGGCGAGCGAGGCGCGCGGGATCGTCAGGTAGCTCCGCACCGTCGGGTTGTCCAACGCCGCCCGACCGAGCACGGCTAGGTCGTGCACACTGGTGACCTGGCCCGGACTGTCCAGCCCGGTCGGGTCACCGGCGATGGTGTCCGTCGCGCCGAGCGACCTGGCCAGAGCGTTCATCCGCTGCAGCACGGCGGGGGTTCCCCCACTCGCCTGGACCAGGGCCATGGTCGCGTCGTTTCCGCTGGAGATCAGCATGGCAGTCGCCAGGTCACGGACGGTGTATCCGACCCCCGGCACGAGACCGACCTTCGTGCCGTCCACCCGAGGGGCGTTCTCGTCGACCGTCACGACCCGGTCCGGCGGCAGGCCGGGCAGCACGGTCAGCGCGGTAAGGATTTTCATCGTGCTGGCCGGGAGATCCTGGGCGTGGGGGCGGTAGGCGGCGAGGATGGCGCCGCTTCCCGCGTCCGCGACAAGCCACTCAGCCGCCGTGAGACCGGCCGTGAGACCGGCCGGGGGAGCGGAGTCGGAGGCGGCGGTGGGTGCCGGTGCGGCGAGTGGGACGGCCGCGGCCGCCGGAACGATCTTCAGGAACGGGGCGAGAATCGCTCCGAGGACCGCCACGGCCACCAGCGCCCGCCCGAGGCTTCCGCGGAGGCGACGCGGGTCATGCCGGGGCGGACAGGGGACACGCACCTGTCGAACGCTACTGGGTTGCCCCGTTCCGCAGAAGGGTGGTCACGGCCCGTGTCGCGAGTGGGTGTTTCCTGTGGAGGAATCCACTGGTTGCGGCTTTCCCATTGAATGCCAGGAGGAGCCCGTATGGGCAGAGAGGCTATGGTGCCCGTGTGTTGTGAATCCTCTGTTCTTGAGGTGCGTCGTCGCGCTGGCCTCCCGGGTGGGGTCGTCGAGCGTGGTCTCCGGGGTGGGACCGGTGGCGATGGTCGGCGTCGTCTTCCTGTCGGGACCGCCGTTTTCGCGGTTCCCGGTGCGGGTGGCATACCCGGCGTCCGTGGAGCGAGGGAGGATGCCGGTCGTGCTCACACCCGTGGTGTTCCTGCGCTTGTGGTGCTTGGGCCGCCGGGGGCGTTCCGGATTCCCGGCATTCGGCTTGCCCGTGGCGGGTGGGTCCTCGGTCTCGGGGTCGCTCGTTTCCCGGAGGCCACCACCGGCCGTGGACGCCGGCCCGCCGTGCCGTGACGGCGATCGTGCCGCGGTTGGCTTCCGTTCATCCGACGCCGTCTGGTGCGGAACGCGAACCGCGTCCCGAACCAGGCTCTCGATGTCGCCGCGAAGAGATTCGAGTTGGCCGGCCAGCTCGCCGCGCACGTACTGCCGGGTCGCCGCATCGCTCTGGGCAAGCCGGAGCGCGGCGATCTCACGCGCGAGAAACTCGGTGTCTTCCCGCATACGTACAGCGACCGCCCGATCTTCGGCCAGCGAGGCACGGTCACGGTCGTCCTGTCGGTTCTGGGCGAGCAGGATCAACGGCGCCGCGTAGGCGGCCTGGGTCGAGAAGGCCAGGTTCAGCAGGATGAAAGGGTAGGGATCCCACCGCAGCAGCGGTAGCGCGATGTTCAAGGCTATCCAGACGATCACGATACAGGTCTGAATGGCGAGGTACCGCCCGGTTCCCAGGAAACGGGCGATGGCCTCCGCGAAGCGACTGACCGATTCCCGGTCCATGCCCCGGGGGATCAGTGTGACCCGGCCGGAAGCGGGCAGGTCGAGACGCTCGGTGCAGGCACCACGACGTCCCGCGGCCCGTGATGTTGAGATGCTCATGGAAGATCCCCCTCCGCGCGCCCCAGTCACCGCCGGACAGCTGTGAGTGCGCATTCCTCGAGCAGGCCGCGGGCGGCACCGCCACGGCGACCTCTGGTCGACACGACTTCGATCGACCGCACCTGCTTGTGCACTGCTCGCGGCCCATGCGACTGCCGACCCGGACGGATCAGGGAAGCCCGGCCGGGACAGGGTGGATCCGCGCTACCGGCACGAACCGATCGGGCCGGGAGATCGCGGTGACCATCGACTCCCGAGCCGGAGACGCCGTCGCCGACGGCACGGCTGCACCGGACAGGAGGGCCGTGCGTCCGAACAGGCCGGACTTCCGAACAGTGCCCCGGGCGTCGTCTACCCGGGTTCCGTGGACGCGGGCCGGGCGCGACGGTGCGCGCTCATCGGCCCGGGATTCAGCGATGGCTGACGTCCACGAGCAGGAAGCGGCCTTTACTGGAGCACCCGCCAGGACTCACAGCGGCCACCTCCTCGCGCTGGTCCTCCGTAGAGGATTTTTCGGGGGCTTGTCAAGGATAACCGCCGGAGTTGTTCCCTAACCCACTGGGGCACCCGTGATATCGGTCGCGATGACGTCACCCGAAGCGGGGACCGTCACCGTGGCGCGGGTGGCGCGGGTCCCGGCGCGGGCGCGGGCGTCCCACTCCTCGGCGGGCCGCGCGCTCGCCTCGGCCAGGGTCTGCCAGAACGCCGAAGGAGCATCGGCGAGCGCGGCAAGGCGCAGCCTTCGCAACAGCATTCCCTCGTCTGGTTCGATCCGGCGCCCCCGGATGTCGTCGGCCCCCTCCATCGCTCCCTCCCGCCATCCCGCCGTCTTGCCCGTCTTGCCCGCCGACCTGGCCGGCCCGCCCACCTTGCCCGCCTTGCGTATCCCTTGCGCATCCTCCGTGTCGGTGCCGCCCGTGACCAGACCGTCGTCCGGGAGAGGTCGGTGTTGTGCGGGACAGGCCGGTGTTGCGCGTAATCGGTTCGACCTTTACCGCAAAGTGCTCCCGGGCAGTGGGGGAAGCGCGGATACTGATCAAAGCGGCGGGACGGCGGAGGAGTCGCGCGAGATGATCTATCGTGGGTAGGCCCGTCTCGTTGATCGTGCGGCATGACGGGCCTTCGTGGTCAGCCTGGTCCCCGCAGTGCCCAGGACTGGCGATGGCCCAGCCGTCCGCCGCGGAGCTGCGGGCCGCGTTGCCCGACGTCCTCGCGTGGTACTTCGGTGAGGACACCGACACCGACGCGCAGATCCACGTCGAGCGGAGGCTGTGCGGTGGCGTCGTCGTCCGGATCGCCCAGGATGCGCAGCTGTGGGAACGTCAGCTGGTCGCCGACCGGCTGGGCGAGGCCTTGGCCGCCGGGGACCAGGCGGCGCGGCTGCGTGCGGCCCCGGGTAACGCAGCCGGTGAGGTGATCTATGTCTGCGCGCTGCAGTCGGACCGCGTCTCCTGGCTGACGGGCCAGCTGGAGGACGAGAACGACGCGGTCGTGGCCATCCTCCCGGTGGCCGAGACGATGCTGTGGACCATGCGGTTCGGAGCGGCCCACAGCGGGGCCGGGGAATTGGTCCAGCCGCCCGCCTACCGCCCTGAGACAACGTTCAGCGAGGTGATGCGGACCTTCGCCGGGCCGCTCCAGCACCTGCGGGCGTGAGCCGCGGGACATCGAAGGCCATGGTCGTCGGATCGTGGTTCCTGATCGCGGCCGGTGTCTGAACGTAGGGTAGCTGGCCGAATTTGTAAAATATTCACTTATGGCCTAGGTGCTGTGGCGGTTGCGGCGGTCGTGACAACAGGAGGGTGGGCACTCGGCTTCGGCCGCGGATCCATTCTTCGACACCGCCGTCGAGGTGCCCGGCGACACGCAGCAGATCATGGTGGAGGGCCGCGAGTGGTCGGTTGTGGATTGGTGCGTGGTGCGCGACGCGGTTGCGGAGCCGAACGAGGCTGTCGACGGGGTTGTAGATCCGGGTCCGTTGTGCCGGGCGAAGGTTCGGGAACGCGCGGCGGAGTGCGGGAGTCCACAGGGTTCCCTCGTATCGCCTGGTCAGGAGGTAGCGCCAGAAGCCGAACGTCAGCTCGGCAATCATCCGACCAGGCGTGATGACCTTCCCGTCGCGCCGCAACCTGACGTAGGCGTCGGCGATGTCCTGCCGTCGATGGGCTTCGAGGATGCCGGCCGGGTCGTCGTACCACTGGCCGGGCCTTCGCTGGCGCTGATGCCAGAGAGTGAGCTGGTCGTGCAGGGCGTTGCGCAGGACGATCTCGAAGAGCCCGAGGACCTCGTGGAACGCGGCGCTGATGCTGCTGTTCCACTCGTACAGGGCCACTGCCCGCTCGAGGTCGTGGTTGCAGGCCCGTTCGTACGGATCGAGGCGTTCGGCGCTCAGCCTGCGCCGGAGCTGGACCGCGAGGGCGTGCGACGGGGTCACGGCGTTCGACATCGGGTTACCGGTCTTCTAGACTTTCGAGGTGGACACCCCGGATGGCCTCTACCGCTCAGGCGGCATGCCCCGGGGTTTTGTCTGTCCGCCCACCTTAGGAGTCGAAATGAAATAACTTGCGCGTTTCGAACCCTCCACAGGCCTGCGACCTGCGATGATGCTCTCGATCGCGTATTTGTTACTTCATTACGTCCCCTTAGGGCGATCTACGTGGCCGAACTCGCGCCCCCACACGAAGACCGCGGCTCGCTGCCGGTGGGGTGACTGGAGTCGAAGCGCGCGTCCTGGTTCCTGATCGCGGTGGGTGTGTGGACGTGGGCCATCTGGCCAAACTTGTAGAACATTCACTTATGACCTAGGTACTCCCCGGGGCCGGGAGTGGTCTTGCGTCTCTCGTGTGTACCCGGGCCGTTAGAGATCGTTTCCGCTCGTATGGTCGACAGAGGTCTGGTCGATCATGTCGAGGGGGTGACGGTGAGCGATTCGCCAGGAGTGGTAGGGACGGCTAGGCTGATCTCCATGGAGCGAGCGGCGCGGCTGACGGCTGTCGTCACGCATGAGGGCGACTGGTGCGTGGCACGGGCTCTGGAGGCCGAGGTGACCAGCCAGGGAGCCAGCGTCGAGGAGTCGCTGGCAAATCTTCGCGAGGCGCTGGAGCTGTACTTCGAGGACCAGCCGTTCCCCGTGACCGCTGCGGACGGTCCCATCGTCGCTCCGCTGGACATCCGCCTGTCGGCGTGACGCCCGCGCTGCCTCGGGTCTCCGGGGCGAAGGTGGTGAAGGCTCTGGGGCGTGCCGGCTTCGAGGAGGTCGCCACGCGTGGCTCGCACTGCAAGCTGAGGCACAAGGAGAACGCCCGGGTCGTGATCGTTCCGCTTCACCGGGAGCTGGCGACGGGCACGCTCGCCTCTGTTCTGCGTCAGGCGGGCATCGAGGCGGAGGAACTTAGGACGTTGCTCACCTGAGCTGCGCGTGGTTCTGGGTGCAAGCTGGGTGGGCGACTCTGTCGAAGCGTGTTTCCTGGTTCCTGATCGCGGTGGGTGTGTGGACGTGGGCGATCTGGCCAAATTTCCTTCGGAACGTGTGGAAGGATGATCGTTCCTGGGACGACGGCCCGACCGGCTTCTTCACGGTGCACTTGGTCCTGACCGTCGTCTCCCTCGTAATCGGTTCCGTCGTTGGCTGGCTCGGCATCCGCGGCGCACGCGCCGTCCGCCATGGCGATACCGGTGATGATGCCTCATCCAGGAAACTGATCAATTCGGGTCGTTGACATGCTGAAAGCGGCGGTAGTCTTCGAAACCGCTCCATGTCATGATCGGCTCTACGCCGTGTGATCCTCCTGGCTTCAGAGCATGCCCAGCCGCGGAGCCATGCCACCAGCGTGGCACGGCTACGGACCAGTTTCGCAGATCAGATACCAGGGATGACGGGCCATGGTCATCTCGCCGCCTCCGAACTCGCCGATACCACGCCGCGGACCATGCGGGCAGAGGGGCCGCGACGTAACGGTCGCCTAGGGCCT
>NZ_CDWRCL010000156.1:0-9541 GCF_977927575.1 Frankia sp. CcCS3 | reverse complement strand
CCCTAGTGCAGTGAGTTCCGCGCAGGAGTCCGGTTCCGCCGTGCCGGACATCGACCCCATCTCCCGGCACAAGAACATCCCGGTCGCCGCCCCGGAGCCCCGGCCGCGCCCGGCCTTCCCGGTCCGCCCCCTGGTCGTGATCGTCGCGTGGGTCACAGCGGCCAGGCTCGGGGGGTCGCCCTCGGCCGGTTGGCCCATCTCGACGATGCGGTGGGCTGGCCCTACTCCGCGATCAACGCCGGGACCGAACTGCTCTACCTCCCGGCCTACGCCACCGTGGCGGTGGCCTTCGCACTCCGCCGCAACCTGCTGATGATCATCTCCATGGCCCTGATCGCCATCCATCTGTTCTGGACCCTGCCCGAGGTTCTCCCCGGCGGCGCCGAGGAGGCCCCGCAGGGTGCCGCGCGCCTGCGGGTGATGTCGGCAAACCTGCTTTACTACAACGACCGCGCCGACCGACTGGGCACGCAGATCCGCGCCGCGAACCCGGACGTGCTCGTCCTCGTGGAGCTCTCCCCGCTCACCCTAGCGCGGGTCACCTCGTCCGGGGCGCTGGCGAGCTACCGGTACCGCGAGGTGTACCCGGAGCCGGGTGCGTTCGGCGCCGCCGTGTTCTCCCGCTTCCCGCTGCACGACGCCGCGGCCCCGGTCGTCGGCGGATCGATGTCGTTGCGGGCCACCGTGGAGGTGGATGAGCGTCGACGCTTCGTCGTGTACGCGGTGCACACGATCTCACCGACGACCAGCGCCTACACCGACCAGTGGCGGACCCAGCTCGACACGCTGCGCGCGCAACTCGAGCACGCCACGCTGCCGGTCGTCATGGCCGCCGACTTCAATGCCACCCGGGACCACCGGCCGTTCCGCCGGCTGGTGAGCTCGGGGGTACGCGACGCGCACGACGTCGTCGGCGGCGGGTGGCAACCGACCTGGAACTCCAAGAGCCTGATCCTGCCGCCCGTGCTGCGCATCGACCACGTGCTGGCCTCACCCGCGTTTGCGGTGACGGGTTTCGAGGTCGGCGGCGACTTCGGCAGCGACCACCGGCCGGTCATCGCCGACCTGGCCATGCGGTAGCCCCCGGATGGCGCCTTCGGCGCCATCCGGGGACCTCTACCACAGGCACCGCACGGGGTTCCGGTCAGCGGCCGATGAAGTCGGCCTTGCCGGGCCCGCTCTCGAGGAAGGACTCCATTCCGATCCGCCGGTCCTCGGTGGCGAACAGCCCGGCGAACAGCGCCGCCTCCAGGCGCAGCGCCTCGGCCAGCGCGATCTCCGCGCCGTCGTCGACCGCGTGCTTCGCCGCCGCGAGCGCCATCGCCGGGCCGTTCGTGTACCGGCCCGCGATCCGCTTCGCCTGCACGTACACCTCACCCGCGGGAACGACGGCGTCGGCCAGGCCGATCTCCGCGGCCTCGGCCGCCCGGACCTGCCGGCCGCTGAAGATGAGGTCCTTGGCGCGGGACGGGCCGATCAGGCGCGGCAGCCGCTGGGTGCCCCCCGCACCGGGGATCACTCCGAGCAGGATCTCGGGCTGGCCGACCCGGGCGTCCTCGGCCAGGACCCGCACGTCCGCGCACAGGGCAAGCTCCAACCCGCCGCCCAGGGCATAGCCCGTCACCGCGGCGACCACGGGCTTCGGGATCCGGGCCACGACCTCGAAGGTGGAGTTCAGATCGCCCACCCAGGCGGATACCTCGGCGTAACCCATCGGCGCCATCTGCCGGATGTCGGCCCCGGCGGCGAACACCTTCTCCCCGCCATAGAGCACCACCGCGCGGACGTCCGACCGCCGGGTCGCCTCGACCGCGGCGGTCCGCAGCTCCGCGGCGACCGTGGAATCCAGCGCGTTCATCGGCGGCCGGTCTAACCGGATGGTGCCGATCCCGCCGTCAACCTCGAGCCGCACCACACTCATCCGCATTCCTCCCGCTTCAGGCCCCTCGACGACCGGCGAGGCGTCCGGCACCCCGGCGTTCCCCACCCCGCCCCCGCCCGCCGAGATCGTCGACGGCGCCGGCTTTGAGGATGGTTTCGGTGTCGCTGTAGGTGTCGGTCGTCACGATAGGCCGACACGAGCTGATCTTCATCAATCATCTCCCGATCGGGTTCGGGGATCACTTGGTTCCAGCCGGCGCACTAGCCCCTAACTGGAAGTAGCGGACATTACCAACTGTCGGCCACCAGTCGGTCCCCTCCCACTCCCGGAACCTGCCGACCGCCGGAACCTGCCGCGCAACTCCTGAGAGTTGACGGGCCTTCGTGGTAGACCGAGGGGCAGAGTATGACCGTGCTGTTCGTCCCGAGCCGACCCAGGAGGAGCCGTGGCCGACACAGGTGTCAGCGTCCCGACCGGTCTCGAGAACGTCGCCGATCTCGAGGCGACCCTGGAGAGCCTGCTGTCAGTGGAGCGTTTCGACCCGTCGGCGGCCTTCACCCGGCGCCGGCCGATGGACGCCGACCGGGCCGCCGCCGAGGCGGACCCGAACGCGTTCTGGGCTCGCAAGGCCGAGGAGCTGCTGACCTGGCACACGCCGTTCACGCAGGTACTCGACGACTCGAACCCGCCCTTCTACACCTGGTTCGCGGACGGGACGCTGAACCTGTCGGAGAACTGCCTGGACCGGCACGTGGCGGCCGGGCGCGGCGAGCGGGTGGCCTTCCACTGGCACGGGGAGGAGGGAGAGCGGCGCACCGTCACCTATGCGGACCTGCTCGCCGACACCCAGCGGCTGGCGAACGGGCTGCGTTCGCTCGGCGTGCGCGCCGGCGACGTGGTCGGGATCTTCCTGCCGATGATTCCCGAGGTGGCCGTCGCGATGCTGGCCTGCGCCCGGATCGGCGCGGTCCACAACGTGGTCTTCGGTGGTTTCGCGCCGTCCGCGGTCCGGGAGCGGATGGAGGTCTCCGACGCCAAGGTGCTGATCACCGTGGACGGCGCGCGGCGCAAAGGGCGGACGGCGCCGGTGAAGGCCGCCGTCGACGCGGAGCTCGGTGACCTCCCGGCACTGGAGCACGTTGTGGTCGTGCCCGGGCCGGGCGGTACCGGGGCGCCGATGACCGCGGGCCGGGACGTCTGGTACCACGAACTGCTGGCCGCGGCGGCGCCCGACTGCCCGCCGGAACCGCTGTCCGCGGAGCATCCCCTGTTCATCCTCTACAGCTCCGGATCGACCGCGAAGCCGAAGGGGATCCTGCACACGACCGCGGGTTACCTGCTCGGTGCCACCTACACTCACCGGGCGGTCTTCGACATCGACCCGGGCACCGACGTCTACTGGTGTTCCGCGGACGTCGGCTGGATCACCGGGCACTCCTACATCGTCTACGGCCCGCTGTCGAACGGCGTGACCAGCGTGATGTACGAGGGGGCGCCGGACTACCCCGACTACGACATCTGGTGGCGGCTCATCGAGGAGTACAAGGTCACCGTGTTCTACACGGCGCCGACGGCGATCCGTACGTGCATCAAGTGGGGCGCGCGGTATCCCGGTCGGCACGACCTGTCCTCGCTGCGGGTACTCGGCACGGTCGGGGAACCGATCAACCCGAAGGCATGGTTGTGGTACCACGTGGTCATCGGCGGTGGTCGCTGCCCGATCGTCGATACGTGGTGGCAGACCGAGACCGGCTCCGTGCTCATCTCGCCGCTGGCCGGCGTGACGTCGACCAAGCCGGGTTCGGCGACCCTGCCGCTGCCCGGTATCAGCCCGGCGCTGCTCTCGGAGGACGGCGAGCCGGTCACCGAGGGCACCGGAATCCTGGTGATCACCAAGCCATGGCCATCCATGCTGCGCACCCTTTACAAGGACGACGAGCGGTTCGTCAAGACGTACTTCTCCCGCTTCGGCCCGTCGACCTACGTCGTCGGCGACGCCGCGCGCCTCGACGCTGACGGCTACTTCTGGATCATCGGGCGGATCGACGACGTCATCAACGTGTCCGGGCACCGGCTGTCCACCGCGGAGGTGGAGTCGGCGATCGTCGCCCATGAGGCCGTCGCCGAGGCGGCGGTGGTCGCAGAGTACGACGAGCAGACCGGCCAGGCGATCGTCGCGTTCGTGACGCTCGCCGGTGACCGCTCGGGCGACGAGGCCGAGCTGCGCGAGCACGTGGCCAGGCGGATCGGCAAGCTCGCCCGGCCGCGGCGGATCATCTGGGCCGACGACCTGCCGAAGACCCGGTCCGGTAAGATCATGCGCCGGTTGCTGCGTGACATTGCCGAAGGCCGGGAACTCGGCGACGTCACGACCTTGCGCGACCCCGCGGTGATGGCCGCGCTCGCGGCCAAGGTGGGCACCGCCCGAGACAGCGAGTAAGAGCGGTTCCGGTCCCCGGTTCCGGACAATTCTGGCTGTCATCGGGTCGACATGACAGTTGTTTCCCGGCCGGGACCAGCTGGCCGCACCCGGGTGTGTCGACGTCGCCGGCACTGTCTAGGCTCACGTCTTCGTGAGAGCCCTCCGACGGTTCACCGTCCGTGCGCAGCTCCCCGGGCAGCTTGCTCCACTAGGGGAACTAGTCCTGAATCTTCGCTGGTCCTGGCATCCCGAGACGCTGGACCTGTTCGAGTCTGTTGATCCGGAGCTCTGGCGGGCGACGAAGGGAGACCCGGTCCGCCTGCTCGGCGAGGTGGATCATAACCGGCTGCTCGCGCTGGCCGCCGACCGCCGGTTCGTGCGCCGGCTCACCGACGTCGCGGACGACCTCCAGGAGTACCTGACAGCCGATCTGTGGTATCAGCAGCGGAAGGCCGAAGGCGCCCCGTCGGCGATCGCCTACTTCTCCCCGGAGTTCGGTATCACCGAGGTGCTGCCGCAGTACTCCGGCGGCCTCGGCATCCTCGCCGGCGACCATCTCAAGACCGCGAGCGACCTCGGCGTGCCGATCATCGGCGTCGGCCTGCTCTACCGGGCCGGGTACTTCGTGCAGTCGCTGTCCCGGGACGGCTGGCAGCAGGAGCGGTACCCGGGCATCGACCCGCACGGGCTCCCCCTGGCCCAGCTGACCGATCCGGCGGGGATGCCGGTGAAGGTGGCCGTCGGTCTGCCCGAGGGTCGCACGCTGCACGCGCAGATCTGGAAGGCGCAGGTCGGACGGGTCCCGCTGCTGCTGCTCGACTCGGACGTCGAGGACAACCAGCCGGCCGAGCGGGGGGTGACCGACCGGCTCTACGGCGGCGGGACCGACCACCGGCTGCTCCAGGAGATGCTGCTGGGCATCGGGGGTGTCCGTGCGCTGCGCGCCTACGCCGCGGTGACCGGGACTCCGGAGCCCGAGGTGTACCACACCAACGAGGGGCACGCGGGCTTCCTCGGCCTGGAGCGGATCCGGGAGCTCGTCGAGAACGGGCTCAGCTTCGACGAGGCGCTCCAAGCCGCCCGCGCCGGCACGCTGTTCACCACCCACACCCCCGTCCCCGCCGGCATCGACCGGTTCCCTCGCAGCCTGGTCGCCCGCCATTTCGGCGGGGACAACGGCTGGCCCGGTGTGCTGGTCGAGCGGATCCTGCAGCTCGGGGTGGAAGCCGACCCCAACGTCTTCAACATGGCCCACATGGGTCTGCGGCTCGCGCAGCGTTCGAACGGCGTCAGCAAGCTGCACGGCATCGTCAGCCGGGAGATGTTCGCGGGGCTGTGGCCCGGTTTCGACACCGCCGAGGTCCCGATCGGCTCGGTGACCAACGGGGTGCACGCCCCGACCTGGGTGTCCCGGCCCATCATCGAGCTTGCTGACCGCGAGCCCGGCCCGGGCCTGCTTTCCGACGACGCGGCCGGATTCGAGAAGATCTCCGCGTTGCCCGACGAGGTCGTGTGGGCCGCCCGGCGGCAGTTGCGGGAACGCCTCGTCACCGAGGTCCGCCGCCGGCTGCGGGCCTCCTGGCTCGAGCGCGGCGCGGCACCCGGTGAGCTGGAGTGGGTGGAGTCGGTTTTCGATCCGGACATCCTCACGATCGGTTTCGCCCGGCGCGTGCCGTCCTACAAGAGGCTGACCCTCATGCTGCGGGACCGTGACCGGCTGCGCCGGCTGCTGCTGCACCCGCAGCGGCCGATCCAGATGGTCATCGCCGGCAAGGCGCACCCTGCCGACGATGGTGGCAAGCAGCTCGTCCAGCAGATCGTCCAGTTCTCCGACGACCCGGCCGTGCGGTCGCGCATCGTCTTCCTCCCCGACTACGACATCGGGATGGCGCGCTTCCTGTACTCCGGATCGGACGTCTGGCTGAACAACCCGCTGCGTCCGCTGGAGGCGTGCGGCACGTCGGGGATGAAGGCCGCGCTGAACGGCTGCCTGAACCTGTCCATCCGGGACGGCTGGTGGGACGAGATGTTCGACGGCCAGAACGGCTGGGCGATCCCGACCGCGGACGGGGTCGAGGACCCCGACCGGCGCGATGACATCGAGTCCGTCGCCTTGTACGACCTGTTGGAGAACACCGTCGCCCCCCGCTTCTACGACTCGGAGCCCGGCGACGGCATCCCGCGGCGCTGGGCCGCGATGGTCAAGCACACCCTGTCGGCTCTCGGTCCCCAGGTCCTGGCCAGCCGCATGGTCCAGGAGTATGTCGAGCGATACTACGTGCCGGCCGGTGTCTCGGCCCGGGCCGCCGCCGCCGGCGGCTTCGCCGGGGCCCGGGACCTGGCCGCCTGGAAGAGCCGGGTGCAGGCCGCGTGGCCCGGGGTCCGCGTGCTCAACGTCGACTCCGCTGGTCTCGGTGACACCCCTCAGGTGGGCCAGTCGCTGGTGGTGCGGGCCACGATCGACCTCGGTGAGCTGGCCCTCGAAGACGTCGACGTCCTCGCCTCCTACGGCCGGATCGACCAGACCGACCGGATCCTGGATCCTTCGACGCTGTTCCTGCAGCCGGTTGGCGAAGGGGAGGGCGGTCACCGCTACGAGGGCACCATCCCGCTCGGGCGCACCGGACCCTTCGGTTACACGGTGCGGGTGCTGCCCCGGCACGCACTCACCGCGAGCATCACCGAACTGGGCCTGGTTACCAACCCCTAGGGGTCCCCGCACCGCGGCGAAGCCGCCGTGCCGGGGGGATGGGCTCGTAGGACGAGCACGCTGTGGCCCAGCACGGTCAGGGACTCGCCGCCGGCATAGCTGGTTCCCGGTACCGCGACGGTCGCCGGGAATCCGGCGAGATCGTCGTCGGCGGTATTGAGCAGCAGGTCGTGGCGGGCCGCCCAGGGGGCACCGGGCAGGGTGACGACGGTGTCGCCGCGATCCGGATGGAACACGTACACCAGGCCAGTGCCGTGGGCCGGTCGATCGTGCGTCCCCCGCCCGCCGGCAGGATCCTCAGCGACGGGGCTGCCGGCGACATGGGCCACGAGCGTCGCGACCCGCGGGGCGTTCCAGTCCGCCACCGACATCACCGCCCCGTCCGCACGGAACCAGGTGATGTCCGCGAGTCGCCCGGGTGCCGACTGGCCGCCGTGGAAGAACCGCCCCCGGCGCAGCACGGGCTCGGCGGAGCGCAGTGCCGCCAACCCGCCCACCAGCCGGCACAGCGCCGGGTCGGGGCCGGCCGGGTCGGGGTAGGCGTGGTCCGGCTCCGCGACGTCCACCGATCCGGCGAGGTCGGTCGGCCAGTCGAGCCAGGACACCGCGTTGTCCTGGCAGTAGGCGTTGTTGTTGCCGCCCTGCGAGCGACCGAACTCGTCGCCGGCGAGCAGCATCGGGACGCCCGTGGACAGCAGCAGCGTCGTGATCAGTCCCCGGCGCACCCGGCGGCGGATGGTCAGGATCACCGGGTCGTCGGTCGCGCCCTCCACCCCGTAGTTCGCCGAGCGGTTGTCCGCCTCGCCGTCCCGGTTGCCCTCGCCGTTGGCCTCGTTGTGCTTCTCGTTGTAGGAGACCAGGTCGGCCAGGGGAAAGCCGTCGTGGGCGGTGACGAAGTTGATCGATGCCCAGGGGCGTCGGCCGCCGTGCTCGAACAGGTCCGACGAGCCGGACACCCGATAGCCCAGATCGGCGACGCCGCTGGTGTGCCTGTTCCACACGTCGCGCACGGTGTCGCGGAACCGCCCGTTCCACTCCGCCCAGGGGGCCGGGAACCCCCCCACCTGGTACCCGCCCCAGCCGACGTCCCACGGCTCGGCGATCAGCTTCACCGTGGCGAGGATCGGGTCGGCGTGGATGGCGGTCAGCAGGCTTGCCGCGGGGTCGAAGGCGTCGGGATTGCGGGCGAGCGCGGTGGCGAGATCGAACCGGAACCCGTCGACGCCCATCTCCGTCACCCAGTACCGCAGCGAGTCGCAGATCAGCCGCACGACGTGCGGTGAGGACGTGTTGAGGGTGTTGCCGCAGCCGGTCACGTCACGGTAGCGCCGGGGATCCATCGGCTCTACCCGGTAATAGGTCGTGTTGTCCAGGCCGCGCAGGGACAGCGTCGGGCCCCGCTCGCTGCCCTCGGCGCTGTGGTTGTAGACGACGTCGAGGATCACCTCGATGCCGGCGGCGTGCAGGGCGACGACCATCGCCTGGAATTCGCCGATCGGGTCGTCGGTGGCCGCGTACCCGGCATGAGGGGCGAAGAAGGCCAGGGTGTTGTAGGCCCAGTAGTTGATTTTTCCGCGCTCGAGCAGGGCCGGTTCGGAGACCGAGGCGTGCACCGGCAGCAGTTCGATCGCGGTGACGCCGAGCCGGCGCAGGTGCGCCAGGACGCTCGGGTGGCCGAGCCCGGCGTACGTCCCGCGTAACCGTGGCGGCAGGCCCGGGTGACGTTTCGTGAGCCCGCGTACGTGCGCCTCGTAGATGATCGTGTCCGACCAGGGGATGGTGGGCCGGTTGTCCGCCGGATGTACGCCCGGATGTACGCCGTGACCCGTCGAACCGCCACTCCCGGATCCGGGGTCCCCGATCCCGAGGTCCCCGAATCCGGAGTCCCTGGTCCCGGCGGGGCCCCGCTGCGCCCGCCCGGGCCCGGTCACGACGCAGCGGGGCACGAACGGTGCGGAGTCCCGCGGGTCCGGTTCGAAGCCGTAGGGGTCGCCGCCACCGAACCCGTAGATCGCCGGGTCCGTGCGCAGCGTCCCGGCTACCAATCGGGCGTAGGGGTCGACCAGCAGCTTCGCCGGGTTGTACCGCTGGCCCCGCTCCGGGTTGTAGGGACCGTGTGCCCGCAGGCCGTAACGCTGACCGGGGCGGACGCCGGCCAGATAGCCATGCCACGCCCCGCCGTCACGCTCCGGAAGTCGATGGCGTGTCTCGCGGCCGTCGGCATCGAACAGGCAGAAGTCGACCGCCTCGGCCCCGGGGGCGACGACAGCGATGTTCACCCCGGACCCGTCCCAGGTCACGCCCAGTGGCACCGCGCACCCCGGCGCGAGCCCGGAGGCGGTCGGCGCCGGTACGCCCGGGGATGCCGGTATGTCCGGTGAGACGGTGGTCTTCACGGTGTCGGACACCTTGGCGACGCTAACCGATCCCCTTTTCCGGAGCACGGGAAACACGGTGGCCGTGGAACAGGCCGGGGATGACGTCAAAAGAAGGAGGACGGCTGCGCCGACGACGACCCCTGCTAGGG
>NZ_CDWRCL010000155.1:0-9667 GCF_977927575.1 Frankia sp. CcCS3 | reverse complement strand
GGCCCTAGACCGCCTTCGGCTTCTTCGGGGCTGTTTCGGAGACGGCGTCGTGAACGAGGGTCTGGCGGTGCGGTGGCCGGCGTACTACGTCCGAGCCGTGCATCGTGTGCAACACGGGTGCGGACCAGGGACCGGCAGGCTGCCTAAAGATGCTGGTGAGAAGCCCAAGGCCTGCCCAAGGACGATCGGTACCACCCCTTGGTTGTACATATCAAGCGACGGAAGACGCGGCTAACCGGCGTCTACCTGAATCACGGATGGTGCGACTCCGGTCGATGGTGGGTGAGGAGGCACTACCGGGGCTGGGGTGAGCTGATGTCCATTTTGCGGATCTCCGTGGCGTGGACGGCGTAGATGAAAGGGCCTGCTTCGGTGCAGGCGGTCGTGATCGCGGGCAGGTTCGAGAGCAGCCACTGTGCCATCGCAGCACCCGGTAGGTCCTGCCGGGTTATGTAGAAGCATCGCGCGTGATGTGTCAGGACGGCTTCCTGTTCGGCGGGGCGGTAGCGGATACGCGCGTCCTTCATGAACACGACCCAGCCGAGGCGGGCCGTGTCCTCGATCCAGGTGACGTCCGCGATGTCCTCGTCCTGTGGGATGCCGTAGTGCTCGGCGAGCGTGATCAGCCGTAGCCCGGCGTCTCGGAGTAACCGGGGGACGGCGATGCGGCCGAGGCTGCGGTCGATGAAGACGTGCGGAAGCCCGGCAGGGTGGCGATCTGTCGAGTCATCAGGCGGCGATTTTGCTTGCGACACGGACGGCGCCTTCAAGATCAGAGAGAGGCACGCCGAATTCCTCCGCCACCTCGGCGAGTGCTTCGCCGGCGTGGAAGCGGCCCAGGGCGTCTTCGACGCGGGCGCCGCCGTGAGTGAAGATCGGCTGGCCGAAGCCACGGTGGGGATCGACGATGACGGAGCCGGGCTCGTACCGCGGTAGCCGGATGAGCCGGGGGTAGCCGTCCGAGGCGAACTCCACCAGCCGGAGGTAGGACTCGACGATCTCCCCGAACACCCGCTGCCCGTTGCGCACCACGACTAGTTCCCGGGCTCCACGTGCTTCGGGCGTGTCGCCCTGCCTCTCGGCGAAGTCGTAGAGAACCTCGGCACCGTCGGTGTACAGGGCGCGTGAGGCTAGGACGTGCTCGATCCCCAACTGCTCGGACAGGAGGGCCAACGCGGGGCGGATCCGCTGTAGCGGCACTCCAGCGGCTCGGATGGCTGCCAGGATCATCCCCTCGGCAAGCCCGATGAACGGCACGACGGCCGTGCCATGGCGCTGACGGGGCAGCACGGTGACGATCGGCTCACCATGGACCCGGGCGCGGCCCGGTGCGTGCCTGGTGTAGCCGTAGGCCCAGGTCGCGAAGGTCGACGTCGGCACGCCCAGGTGCCGGCCCGCCTCGGCGACGCTGTACAGGGGCAGGTCGAAACGGCCGCGATCCTGAATCATCGCGCCTCCTCTCAAGCCTGCTGGATCCGAAGGTCCTGCCGCGCAACACCATGATCATAGCCCCTTGCTGGCTCGACGACGCCGGGGAGGAGGCCACGGCGAGCCGTGCTACCGCAGTTTCTCTGGAGCTGGATCGGGTCGGTGACGGTCCGGCGGTGCGGTGGTCGGTGTACGGCGTCCGAGCCGTGCGGCATGTGCAACTCGGGTGCGGACCAGGGACCGGTCCGATTGCCCAAAGACGCTGGTCAGAAGCCTGGAGCCTCTGCGAATACGACTGGGTCGTTGTCGACATAGAGAATCCGTGACTCGGGTGCGACCCCTTGGGCGACCTCATGCAGATTCGGGGGTGGCAGTCCCGTTTCGATGCCCAGGAACTGTCGGATGCCGTGTTCCGCCGCCAGTAGGCGGGCCACTCAGGCCCGCGTGTGCCCCCGAGCGGAACGGGAGCACCTGGGTCGTGATCCCGGGACGGCGGGACACGTCGATCAGGTGGGCGAGTTGGGCGCGCGCCACCTCGGGTCCGCCGACCATGCGGCGCACTGCGGCTTCGTCAAGGATCGCCCAGAGCTGCGGTGGCGGATCGGTGGTCAAGATGGGGTTCTTCCGTTCGACGACCGCCGGCTCGGTGAGCTCGGAGCAGTCGAAATGATCATTGGCTGGAGTGGGTCGTGTGGGCGGCGCAGCGGGCACCATCAGGGCAAGCAGCACCAGGGCAACCACCAGGGCAACGTCGTCGTCTTCCTTGTAGCCCTTGCTGTAGTCCTCGCTCATCGAGATCGGGCCGACCGGCGGTGGATCGCCGAACGCCGGGGCCTGGGAGGGGTCGGGGCCTGGGAGGGACAGCGGCCGACCGACGGCCGCAGGTGTCCGGGGGAGGACCGGGCGCACGAGCCGCCGTCGGTGGGCGGCCGGGGCAGACCCCCGTCCACCGGCGGCTTCCAGCGGTGGCTTCCAGTGATGGTGGCGGGTCGGTCAACAACGGACCACGGACCGCGGAGGGGGACGCGGCGTGCTACCGGACACGTGGAGCGCGGGAGGCGGGGCCGACCTGCGAGGATCGTGGGCATGGTGGTTCCGTCTGCCGCGCCGGCATCCGAGGAGCTGTTCCGGCGCGCCGAGCGTGTTGTTCCCGGTGGGGTCAATTCTCCGGTCCGAGCCTTCCGTGCCGTCGGCGGCACGCCGCGCTTCATGGTGGCGGGCAACGGCCCCTATCTGACCGATGCGGACGGGCGTACCTACGTCGACCTGGTGTGCTCGTGGGGGCCGATGATCCTCGGCCATGCCCATCCGGCCGTCGTCGAGGCGGTGTCGCGCGCCGTCTCGGCCGGCACCAGCTTCGGCACCCCCACGCCGGGGGAGGTGGAGCTCGCGGAGCTGATCGTCGACCGGGTCGGCCCGGTCGAGAAGGTACGCCTGGTCAACTCCGGCACCGAGGCGACGATGAGCGCCGTGCGGCTGGCCCGGGGTTTCACCGGCCGGTCGAGCATCATCAAGTTCGCCGGCTGCTACCACGGGCACGTCGACGCGCTGCTCGCCTCCGCCGGTTCCGGAGTGGCGACCCTCGGGTTGCCGGACACCCCGGGAGTCACCGGCGCCGCCACCGCGGACACCATCGTCCTGCCCTACAACGATCTCGCGCTGGTCGAGGCGGTCTTCGCCGAGCGCGGTGAGACGATCGCGGCGGTCATCACGGAGGCCGCCGCCGCCAACATGGGGGTCGTCCCGCCGCTGCCCGGCTTCAACGCCGGGTTGCGCCGGCTGTGCGACATCCACGGCGCGCTGCTCATCCTCGACGAGGTGATGACCGGGTTCCGCATCTCACGCGCCGGCTGGTGGGGCAATGAGGGGGCGATCGAGGACTGGTCGCCGGACCTGTTCACCTTCGGCAAGGTGATGGGCGGCGGGCTGCCCGCGGCGGCCTTCGGCGGGCGGGCGGACGTGATGGCCAGGCTCGTACCCGCCGGCCCGGTGTACCAGGCGGGCACGTTGTCGGGTAACCCGATCGCCGTTGCCGCCGGACTCGCCACTCTGCGGGCCTGCACCGACGAGGTCTACGCCACTGTCGACACCCGCGCCGCCGACGTGGCCGGGATCGTCTCGACCGCGTTGACCGAGGAGGGCGTGGCCCACCTGCCGAGCAGCGCCGGATCGCTGTTCAGCTTCTTCTTCACCGACGCCGCCACCGTGGTCGACTACGCCGGTGCCCAGGCGCAGAACACCGCCCGGTACGCGGCGTTCTTCCACAGCATGCTCGACGCCGGGATCTACCTGCCGCCGTCGGCGTTCGAGGCGTGGTTCGTCTCGGCCGCGCATGACGACGAGACGGTGGAGCGGATCGCCGCGGCGGCACCGGCGGCCGCACGTGCCGCCGCGGCGGTACCCGAACCGGTGACCGTCTCCGCCTCTCCCGAGGGGCGGGCATGACGGAGCCGGCTCCGTTGACCCGGGTGCATCTGGTCCGCCACGGCGAGGTCTTCAACCCGGAGAAGATCCTCTACGGCCGGCTGCCGGGGTTCCGGTTGTCCGACAAGGGCCAGCAGCAGGCGAAAGTCACCGCGGAGTTCCTTGCGGAGCTGGACGTCGCGGCCGTGGTCGCGAGTCCGCTGGATCGTGCTCAGCAGACCGCCGCGCCCATCGCCACGGCGCACGCACTCGCCGTCCAGGCCGACCCGCGGCTGATCGAAAGCCGCAACGCCTTCGAGGGCAGAACGTTCGAGGCCGGCCCGGCGGTGGTCCGCTACCCCGCCCTGTGGCGCCTGCTGCTCAATCCGTTCCGCCCATCCTGGGGCGAACCGTACGACGAGATCGCCGCGCGGATGCTCGTGGCCGTCGCGGAATGGCGCGATGCCCACCCCGGTCGGCATGTCGTGCTCGTCAGCCATCAGCTTCCGGTCTGGACGGCTCGGCGTGCCCTGGAGGGGGTGCCCCTCTGGCACCGTCCCGACCGGCGGCAGTGTGGGCTGGCGAGCGTCACCACGGCCGTCTACCGGGAGTCCGAGCTCGTCGGCGTCCAGTATGCGGAGCCGAACGGGCTGACCGCGAACACGCCTGGATCGGTCGGCGCCTGACGAACTCCACCGGTCCCGAGTCACCGGCGCCGGCCGTCGCTGTCCCGCCCGTCGTCGCTGTCCCGCCCGCCCTCGCGTCCCTGCGGGCCGTGCTGCCGTTCCTGCGCTGCCCCGTGTGCGGCGACGCGCTGCACCGGGCGGACAGATCCCTGCGCTGTCCCGCCGGGCACGACTTCGACGTCGGCCGCAGCGGCTATGCCAACCTGCGCACCGGCCGGACTCGGCGGGTCGTCGGCGACACCGCCGTCATGGTCGCCGCGCGGGAGTCCTTCCTCGGTGGTGGCCACTACGGGCCGCTCACCGCCCGACTGGCCCAGATCGCGCATCCCGTCCCCGGGGGGTCATCCGGGCTATCCGGGTCGCCCGGTCGGGTGATCCTCGACATCGGTGCCGGGACCGGGCACCATCTGGCCGGCGTGGTCGGTGCGCGGCCGGACGCGGTCGGCATCGCCGTCGACGTCTCGAAGTACGCCCTGCGTCGCGCGGCGCGTGCCCATCCCCGGATCGGCGCGGTCTCCTTCGACGTCGCCGCCCCCTGGCCGGTGGCCGACCACGCCGTCGCCGTGCTCCTCGACGTCTTCGCGCCGCGCAACTTGGCCCAGATGCACCGGGTGCTGCGCCACGACGGGCTGCTCATCGTCGTCACCCCCGGACCGGGCCATCTCGCCGAGCTGCACGGCCCGCTCGGACTCGTCGGGATACAGGCGGGCAAGAGCGACCGGCTCGACGAACGAACCACCGGACGGTTCGAGCCGATCATCGTCGAGCGCGTCGACGTTCCGCTCACGCTGAACACCGACCAGATCGTCGACCTGGCTCTGATGGGCCCGACCGGCCATCATCGTGCGCCCGACCAGCTGCGCCGGCGGGCCGAAACCGCCTTCCCCGGGAGTGCCCCCGTTACGGCCCGTTTTCAGATCCGCGGTTACCGTCCGCTCCCGGTCCCGCCGGTGGCCGGCGGCCGGTGACGTCGGCGGAACGGTGCCTGCCCGGCGACAGAACGGTGCCCGCCTGGCATGGAGCCCACAGGTGTCCTTTGTCGAGAAGCCCATGCGCGTCTCGCGGCCCCGCCACCTACCCTGAGTTGAGTTCTACAGTTGGTCGTAGACAGGTTCCCGGGTGGGAAGGGGCAGGGCACATACTGGTTCGCGTGGCGGAGAAGGGATGGCGGTCCGCGTCGGATGACAGTTCGGGCACGCTGGTGACAGGCATTGCCCCGATGCGGCGGATGCGCCGGGCCCGGTCGGCCCGCCGTGTCCGCCGGGCGGGACGCGTCGCCCCGGCCGCCGTGGCGCTCGTGGCGGCCGGGCTGCTGGCCGCCTGCTCCCCCGGGGCGAACTCGGTCGATGCCACCGGTGGCGGGGGCTACGGCTTCGTCCAGCAGGCGGCCGGGCAGGACTTCGCCGCTCCCGGAAACCGGCATCCCGCACCCCCCCTGTCCGGTAAGACCCTCGACGGGACCTCCCTCGACCTCGCGTCCTACCGAGGGAAGATCGTTGTGATCAATTTCTGGGCCTCGTGGTGCGCTCCCTGCCGCGCGGAGACGCCAGGCCTGGTCCAGCTGTCCAAGGACAACCCCACGGTGGCGTTCCTCGGTGTCAACGAGAAGGACACCGTCTCCGGCGCGAAGGCCTTCGCGCGGGACTACGGCAAGTCCTACCCGAGCATCGTCGACAAGCTGGGCACCCTCGCCGCGGGCTGGCCGGTCGCTCCCGGCCTCCCGTCGACGTTCGTGCTTGACCAGAACGGGCGGATCGCGGCCCGGTTCACCGGTGGTGTGCTGCCCGACGACCTGAAGCCCGTGCTGAGCCGTCTGCGGGCCGAGGCGTGAGCGGGCGCCGTTCGCCCGGGGCGGAGAACCCGCGGTGAGCGTGGTCGGGCTCATCACCGACGGGCCGGTCCTGCTCGCCGCGCCGGTCGCCGCCGCCGCGGGACTGCTCTCCTTTCTCTCCCCCTGCGTCCTTCCGCTGGTGCCGGGCTATCTCAGCTTCGTCACTGGCCTGTCCGGGGCGGAGCTTCAGGATCGTTCGAGGCGAGCTGCCGCCACCCCGGGGGGGCCGCCGGGCCGGGCACCGGCGGTGCCGGAGGTGTCCGTAGCGGTGTCGGCGGTGCCGGGCATGGCGGTGGCCGGCGGGGCTGTGGTGGCCGGCGGGGCGGCGGTCTCCGGTGGCGGGGCGATCTCTGGTGACCTCGCCCGGGACGACGAGGGGACCGGGTCGCCCGGGCCGCGGCTGTACCGGCTGCGCGCGGGTGGGCGGGTCGCCGCGGGCACGGGTCTGTTCGTGCTCGGCTTCACCGCGGTCTTCGTGTCCTACGGCGCGGCCTTCGGCGGGCTCGGGCAGTGGCTCACCCGCCATCAGGTTGGCGTCAGCCAGGTTCTCGGGGTTGTCACTATCGTGATGGGACTCGCGTTCGCCGGCGTGTTCTCCCGGCTGTCCTGGGCGAACAGGGAATGGCGCATCCACCGGTTGCCGGCGCCCGGCCTGCTCGGCGCGCCCGTGCTGGGGGTGCTCTTCGGGATCGGCTGGACACCTTGCCTCGGCCCGACGTTGTCGGCCGTCCTGGGTCTGGCGGTGACGAGCGCGACGGCGCAGCGGGGAGCGTTCCTCTCCGCGGTGTACTGCCTCGGGCTCGGGCTGCCGTTCCTCGCCGTCGGACTGGCTTTCCGACGTGCCGTCGGCGCCCTGCGGGTGCTGCGACGGCATACCCGCATCCTGACCCTGCTCGGCGGCATGCTGCTCGTCACGGTCGGCGTGCTTCAACTCACGGGGGAATGGGCCGACCTGGTTGCGAACCTACGGCCCTACGCCCCCGGCTTCTCGGAGACGCCGCTGTGACCTCCTCAACCCGTTCGAACGCCCGGCTCGCGCCTGCGTCCGGAGCCGCCGATCCCGCGCCACTCGCCGCCGGGTCCGTCGACGTCGAACCCGGCGACACCGTCGAGGCCGAGTCCGGCCTCGAGAAGTCCGGCCTCGAGAAGTCCGGCCTCGAGTCCGCGGGATTCGACTCCGGCGTGGCGGCCAGCTCGCGCCGCCTGCCCGAGGGGCATGCCGACGCCCGCGTCGCCGCCCCCGAGGCGTTCGACCCGCCGGACAGCGCGGCCGGTCCGTCGCCCAGCGACCCCGGCGACCCCGGCGCGCCGACCGACGGACCGGGGCGCGCCCCCGGCGCCGGTGGCCGGTTCACCCGGCATCCGGCCCTTGCCCTCGCCGTCCGGTCCTGGCGCCAGCTCACCAGCATGCGCACCGCGTTGCTGCTGCTGTTCCTGCTGGCCCTGGCCGCCGTGCCCGGATCGCTGCTGCCGCAACGCGCCATCAACCCGATGCGGGTGGAGCAGTACCTCGCCGACCACCCCACCCTCGGTCCGCTGCTCGACTGGTTCTCCGGGTTCGACGTCTTCGCCGCGTCCTGGTTCGCGGCGATCTACCTGCTGCTGTTCATCTCCCTGATCGGCTGCCTGTCGTCCCGGATCCGCTGGCATGCCAGGGCGCTGTTCACCGCGCCGTCGAAGGCCCCGGCCCGGCCCGGCCGGCTGCCCGGCGGCAGCGCCTGGACGAGTCCGATGGAGCCCGGCGACGCGATGGCGGCCGCCCGGCAGGCGCTGCGCCGACGGCGCTTCCGGGTCACGGCCACGGCTGGCGAGGCCCGCGACGCGAAGGGGACCGTCGACCACTCCGTCGCCGCGGAGAAGGGGTACCTGCGCGAGACCGGTAACCTCGTCTTCCACATTGCCCTGGTGGGGCTGCTCGCCGCGGTGGGCTTCGGTTCCTGGTACGGATACTCCGGGACCGTGCTCGTCGTCTCCGGGAGTGGATTCGCGAATACGATCATCTCCTATGACCAGTTCAACGCTGGTCAGCGCGTCGACACCGCGAAGCTGCGCCCGTTCTCGCTCACGCTGGACCGGTTCAACGCCACGTTCCAGCCGAGCGGCCAGCCGTCCGACTTCCGCGCCGACGTCACGTATGCCGCCGCGCTGAACGCCCCGACCCGCAAGGCGACCATCCGCGTCAACCATCCGCTGGTGATCGGCAATGCCAAGATTTACCTCATCGGGCATGGATTCGCCCCGCACTTTGTGCTTCGCGACGCCGCGCGCAAGGTCGTCTGGGAGTCGAACGTGCCGTGTACCCCGCGGGACGGCATGTTCACCTCAACCTGCACCGTCAAGATCCCCGACACCGGACTGCCCGCGCTGGGCGTCCGCAAGGAGCCCCAGCAGCTGGCCTTCAGCGGCGTGTTCACGCCGACCACCCGCCTCGACCCGACCCAGGGATACGTCTCCGTGTTCCCCGCGGCCCGCGCGCCCGGTCTGACGATCACGGGGTTCGTCGGCAACCTCCATCTCAACGAGGGCATTCCACAGAACGTCTACACGGTCGACACCCGCGACATGCGCCAGATCACGATGACGGGCCCGGCGGGCAGCGAGCGCACCGCGCAGGTCCTGGCCCTCGACAACCCGCGGCAGCGCACCCTTACCGGGCTGCCCGGCGGGATGAGCCTCGAGGCCGACAGCGTGGCCGAGTTCGCCACCTTCCAGGTCAAGTCCGACCCGTTCAAGGGCGAGGCGTTGCTCTTCGCGGTCCTCATCATCGTCGGGCTGATCGCGAGTCTCCGGGTGCGCCGCCGCCGGGTTTGGGTGCGGGCCCGGCCGGCGGCCGCCGGTGGGTGCACGGTGGAGATCGGCGGGCTGTCCCGCTCCGACGCCGACGGGTTCGCCGTCGAGTTGGCCCAGCTCACGACCCTGGTCCGCGAGGCCACCGGGCTTGCCGGCACCGACCGGTCCGTGCCGACCGCCTCGGAATCGAGCGGCGCCGAACCCGCCAGTACCGAACCCGCCAGTACCGAACCGGGCAGCACTGAACCGAGTAGCACCGAACCGGGTGGCACCGCAGCCGGCGATGCCGTGTCGAGCGCCAGCGAGCGGGAGCACTGATGGCGGTCAACGAGGGCGTAGCCAGCCTTTCCGATCATCTGTTTGGCAGCGGCGAGGCGGTGTACGCCACGGCGATGCTCGGCTATGCGGCCGAGTTCGCGTTCAGCCGGCTCGGCCTGCGCCACGATGCGGTTCAGGAGGCGGCGGCCGTCCCGGCACGGCAGGGGGCCGGGCGGCCGGCGGCGCTGATCGGAGCGGCGGCCGGCGGGAT
>NZ_CDWRCL010000154.1:899-10038 GCF_977927575.1 Frankia sp. CcCS3 | reverse complement strand
GGGTTGTGGGCGATTCATGTCACGACACGAGGCATGCCACATCAGGTCACAGCAGGCCACGCCGAACCAACATTACGCACAGTTACCAAACTGGCTGGGGTCTCACGCCCACCCCGGTTAACTTCGAAGACCCCGTATATGACGAGTTCACCCAGCGGGGCGAGCGCGTCGAGACTCGCGGTCGTCACCGCGCCGCCGACCGATTCATAAATGATATCGGGACCGTTTCCGTCGCTCGCCGCGCGCGCCTGCTCAACCCAGTCGGGTCGGGTGTAGTCGACTCCTGCGTCAGCGCCGAGCGAACGGGCTGTGTCGAGCTTCTCGGCGGTACTCGCGGCGGCGATCACGCTCCTTGCCCCCGCGTGCTTGGCGAGTTGGACGAGAAGCGTGCCGACCCCACCGGCGGCGGCGCTGACCAGCACCGCCTTGCCCTTCGGCGGTGCCTGCCTGGTCAGGTGCAGGGCAGTGAGTCCCTGGACCATCAACGCCGTCGCATCCTCGAACGGTAGTTCCGGTGGAAGCGGGGCGACGAAGTCGGCGCTGATCAGGACATGGTCCGCGTAACCCCCGAATGACACGCCCGCGGCAAACAGCGGCGCGGCGACGCGGGCACCGATCCCGAGCCCGCCGACACCGGCCCCGACGGCTTCGACGGTGCCGGCAACCTCCATGCCGAGGACGGCAGGAAGATCGGGTGTCACCGCATACCGGTTCTCACGCATGAGGACCTCGGCGAAGTTGACGCCGGCCGCATGGACTCGGACGAGTACCTGACCGGGACCCGGCGCCGGAGTGGGAGTCTCGACGATCTCGAAGACCTCGGATCCGCCGAAACGGTGTATCTGGACAGCTTTCACGGTGTGTATACCTCGCTTACCCGGAATGCGTTGTTGTCTGGCCGCGGCTCCACGGTGGGATGCGCGCTCATCCGTGGTCGCGTATGTAGCGGACCAACCCGACGACGTCGTCAGGGACCAGGCGTCCGATGGCGCCGCTGGAGTAGACAGCTGTGATCACGCTGCCATTGGGGGCCAGGACGAAACCGGTTGACTGGAGGTACCGCCGCGGGTCGCCGGAGGATTCATCATTGATGTAGGCATCCGTCGCCTCGGCTATCCCGTCGACGTCGGCACTGTGACCGACGGGAAAATCGATGCGATGCTTGTCGACGAGTCTGCGGCCGCTCTCCTCGTCGTCGACGGACAGCGCGGCGACCCGGACATCGAGATCCGTGAGAGCGTCGCCCGCCCGCTGGAACGCCGCGAGTTGTGCGTTGCAGTACGGGCACCACGATCCGCGATAGATCAGGACGACGCCGAAGTGGCCGGCCAGGTCCTCTGGCAGGCAGAGGGACCCTCCGCCGACCTTGGGAACCTGGACCTTCGGGAAGAGCTGGCCGTTGTCGAGCCGATTCATGATTGTTGCTCCCTCGCGCTGTCGCGTCGGGCGGTGTTGCCACTTTGAGTAGTGGACTGCCTGGTCCAGCGTACGGAGCTAGAATTGGACTTACAAGTCCAGTTTCGGTTAGCCTTACCGTCCGTGAGATCCATGAAGCCTGTGCCGATACTGACCCCTCGGGGTGCTGCGACCAGAGCCCGCATCGTGGCGGCCGCGGCCGAGCTGGTGCGCGAGCGCGGGGCGGCCGGCACGAGTCTGGACGATGTGATAGCTGTCACCGGGACCAGCAAGTCGCAGCTGTACCACTACTTCGCCAACAAGGACGACCTGATCCGGGCGGTGATACGGCAACAGGCGCAGCAGGTTGTCCAGGCCCAGCGCCCGGAGCTGGACTCCCTGGACTCCCTGGCCGCCCTGGGGCGCTGGCGAGACAAGATCATCGAGATACGGGCCGCGGTCGATCACACCGGCGGATGCCCGCTCGGGTCCCTGGCCAACGAGCTCGCCGATGGCGATCCGCGGACCCGTGGCGTCCTGCAGAGCTGCTTCACCGAATGGGAGTCCCCGCTGCTTGCCGGACTCACCGCGATGCGCGAGCGGGGAAGTCTTCGATCGGAAGCGGATCCGGCCGCGCTCGCCGAAGCCATCATGGCCGCGTTGCAGGGCGGTCTGCTGCTGAGCAAGACTTATCGCACCGATCGCCCGCTCGTTCGAGCATTGGACATGGCCATCGACCATGTCCGCAGATACTCCTGCGATGATGAGACGTGATCTCGGGAATCGGTATTTCGGCTGGTCGCACGCAGTCGCGGGCCGTGCCAGGTGGCGTCCGCGGCCCAACCCTCCACGCAGGTGATCAGTGATCGGCAGCCACGACTCGTGGTGAGAGTGTAGGACACCCCGAACATACGGACGATCACGGTGGCGATCCGGGTCAGGGTCCAGCGATGGTCACCCTGATTCTCGTTTTGAGATCAGGCCCGCCGCGCGGCCGGGCTACGCGCGCCCGTGGGACGGCTGCGCTCGCTGGGCGCGTTGCTGCAGGTCAAGCACGGTGTTGGCCCTTGGGCGTCTTACAGGCGAGGTGCGCGGTGCGCGTGCGGGCGAGCAGGTCCGTCAGGGCCGGGGTGAGGTTGGGGGCTAGGGCGGCCGGTTCGACCAGCCGTCGGGCGGGGGCGGGAAGATCGGCGAGGTCGGCCTTGAAGCGGCGGCCTCTCCCAACGTCGCCGGGCCGATGATCCGCCGGCCGCCCTGCATGACGAGCCGCAGCAGCGGCTCACCCAGGGAAGGTGGACGCTCGTCCCGGAGGCCGATCGTGTCGTTTGTGCCGGACCGGCGGAAGACCTGTTTGCGGCCGGGCAGGGTCTGCTCGCCGGGCGACAGCTCGCACGGCGGGTGGCCAGAGAAGTGCCGGGGAGGGACGAGGTCTGCGGGGGGGCCACGGAAGACGCGTTGTCTGTACCGTCCGCCGAGGCCGGGGAACGGCGGTGGGCATGGCCTGGCGCATCCGCCTTCCGGTTCCCGTCGGTGAGTTCCCGTGACCGTTGCAGCAAGAGGTAGTGGAGTCATAGCTACGCGTGACATCGGGAGTGGCGCGGGAAGGTCGCGGCGCGGGCGGCGGTGAAGTATCGCATGATTCCGGTGTGGCCGAGGGAGTAGCGCCCGGGCTGCGGCCAGACGGCGAGCCCGTGCGGCTCGTGGCCCACCGGGATCTCGGTCAACAGCCGGCCGGTCGTCGGGTCCGGCCCGCCGTTCCCGCCGTTCCCGCCGGTGTCGAACACGTACACGACGTTGCTGCGCCGGCCGGACAGCCACAGCCGGGTCCCGTCGGCGTTGACGTTGCCCATGTCGGGAATCCCGCCGCCGGGGATGGCCCAGTTTGCGACGATCTTCCTGGTGGTGAAGGAGATGACCGACACGGAGCCCCGATTTACAGACCGCCACTTTGGGGTGTCGCAGGCCTGCTCTGGGCGTCGCAGGACTGCTACTCCACGTACGCCACATCCGTGGACTCCACTCCACGGCCTGTCATCATGACGGTATGACGGGTAGCGATCTCGGGCGATGCCGGTGGAGCATGCTCGTGGTGGGCCTGGTGGGCCTGGTGGCGGCCGTGGCGGTCGCGGGTTGCCGTGACACAGGCGCAGCGGATGTATCCCGTAGCCGACAGAACGTTGCGGCAGCGACATCGCAACCATCTGTGACGACGGTGCCACGTTTGCGGCAGGCGATGGTGACCGTGCAGGCCGGACGCTCGCGCACAGTCGTCGGGCTGAGCGTGGTGGCCCTGCACGGCCGGGTCACCGGCCCCGCGGCATCCACAACGTGGACGATGCTGTCGGGACCGGCCCCGGCCCGGTTCGCCGGTGACACGCCAGACACGACGGTGACCCTCCCGGTTCCGGGCAACTACGTGTTCCAGTTGACCGCGACCGACCGGTTCGGCCGTTCACGATCCTCGCGGACCAGGCTGACCGCGCTGCGCTACGTCGCGCTGGGTGACTCGTATTCCTCCGGTGACGGAGCCGGCCCCGTCGCCGACTACCTCCCGGGCAGCTACCGGCTATTCGGTGGCTGCCGACGCTCGACCGCCGCCTACCCGGCTCTCGTCCACGCCGCCCTGGCCACCAAGGACCCGCCGCCGTCCGCGACGTCTGATCCACTGTTCACCTTCGGGGCCTGCGCGGGCGCACGCATCCGGGACTTCTCCACGTCGCAGGGGCCTGGCACCCCACCACAGGACACCTATCTGGACGGGCCGGCCGACACCGTCGGACTGGTCACCCTCACCGTCGGCGGCAACGACATCGGTTTCGCCGACATCGCGGTCTACTGTGCGGCACTGCACGTGACCACACTTCTCCCGTCCTGCCGGGAGCACTCCGCACCGGCCGTCGGGACTGCTCTGAACACCCTGCAGCCACAACTCACTGAGACCTACCGGGCTATCCGACGGGCCCCCAGCCTCGCCCCCGGGGCACGGATCCTCGTCCTGGGCTATCCCCGGCTGTTCCCCGACACTCTGGACGCCCCGTGCCCGGTCAGCGTCCTCGGGAAGCTGGGGGTACGCATCCAGCCGGCCGACGCGGCCTGGTTCAACCAGACCGTCCACGACCTCAACAGCACGATCCGCGCCGCCGCGAGGGCGGCCGGCGTGACCTACGTGGACACCGAGAACGCCTTCGCCGGGCACGAGTTCTGCAGCAGTACAGGCAGTCCCCCCGACGTCGACCCCCTCGGAACGCCGTTCTCCGCCGCGTTCCACCCCAACGGCCAGGGGCAGCGCGCACTGGCCACCGCGATCATCGCCGCCTACCTTCCCACCGGCCGTTGACCACATCCGAGGCTGACACATTCGAGGCTGACACATTCGAGACTGTCTCCGGGTCTGTCGGGGGTCTGTCAAAAACACCCCTAGTCGGCGAGAACCAGGCGGTGGAGTTTGTCGGGGTCGAGGATCAGGTCGATGGTGGCGATCAGTCCGTCGCGCACGGTGAGGCCGGCGACGGCGATGACACCGGTCGATGTGCGCGCGACGATCCCGGCGGTGCCGTTGACCAGAGCTGGCTGGCAGTGCCGCGCGAAGCGGGGGCCTTGGATGGCGGTGTGCTGTGCGACGTCCGCGGAGCCGGTGAGCAGCGCGGGCGCGAGCCGGGTGCGTGAGCCGGTGTCGACGCGGAACACGACGTCGGGGTCGAGCACCGCGACGAGGGCGTCGAAGTCGCCGGCCCGGGCGGCGGCCAGGAACGCGGCGACGACCTTGCGCTGTGCGGCGAGGTCGGGGTCCGGGACCGTCGGGGCGCCTCGCACCCGCCGTCGGGCGCGGCTGGCGAGCTGGCGGGCCGCGGCGGGGGTCCGGTCGACTATCGGGGCGATCTCCTCGAACGGCACGGCGAACATGTCGTGCAGGACGAACGCGAGCCGCTCGGACGGGGTGAGCGTCTCGAGCACGACGAGCAGCGCCAGGCCGGCGGAGTCGGCGAGCACGGTCTGCTGCTCCGGGCCGTCACCGTCCTCGGCGCTGACGATCGGCTCGGGCAGCCAGGTGCCCACGAAGTCCTCCCGGCGCGCCTGGCGGGCACGCAGCATGTCGATGCACACCCGACCCACGACCGTCGTCAGCCAACCGCCGAGGTTGTTGATCGCCTCGTCGCCGGAGCGGCTCAGCCGCAGCCATGCCTCCTGGACGGCGTCCTCGGCCTCGCTGAGCGAACCGAGCATGCGGTACGCGACCGCCTGCAGCCGCGGGCGCTGGCGCTCGAACTGCTCGGCCTGCCACGTCGCATCGTCCATTGCCTGCACCCCTCGCTTGCACCCCTCCGGACCAGCCTCTCCTGAGCAGTTGACGAACGCGGCACCGCCGATGTGACGGGGCCACCCCCGTGACGCCACCCGTCTGGGTCCTGGGGACGGCTGGTAGCCGGTGGCCGGTGGGCGCGGCGGTCACATCTGTCCGGCGGGATCCGACAGACATCCGACGGACATCCGACAGGCAGGTGATCCGCGTACCCGTGGGTCAGGAGGAGCGCAGCAATGAGGATTGTCGTGTTCGGAGCGAACGGGCCGACCGGCGGGCTGCTGACCGAGCAGGCGCTGGCCGCCGGTTACGACGTCGTCGCGGTGACCAGGCGACCGGCGGAATTCCCGATTACGCACGAACGGCTCGACGTCGTGGGGGCCGACGTGCACGACGCCCAGGCCGTCGATCGGGCCGTCGCAGGAGCCGACGTGGTGCTGTCGACGCTTGGCGTGCCGTTCACGCGCGAACCGATCAACATCTACAGCGACGGAATCCGGAACATCACTGCGGCGATGTTCCGGCACGGGGTCAAGCGAGTGGTCGTGGTGAGCTCGAGTGCCACCGAGCCGCATCATCATGCCGATGGCGGTTTCCTGCTTAACCGGGTCCTCCAGCCGCTGATCACCGCGACGATCGGCAAGACGACCTACCGTGACATGCGCCGCATGGAGGAACTTCTGCGCGACAGCAACCTGGATTAGACGATCATGCGTCCCTCGGGTCTGTTCGATGCGCCCGGGGTGACGAGCTACGAGCTTCACGAGGACCAGGCACCGGGTATCTTCACCAGCCGCATGGACCTGGCCGCGAGCCTGCTCGAACAGGCGACCGAGGTACGGTTCGTGCACAAGGCGGTCGCCGTGACGACCCGCGAAGGCGCCCCGACGCTATTTCAGATGTTGCGCCGGGAGGCATTCAAGCGGGACTGACCTCAGCAAACGCGGCCGGCGGCCGGCGCCGGCCTCATGGGACAGGGCGGCCGGCGCCGGCTGGTGGTGTTGTTCGTTACTTGTTCAGTGCGGCGGCGGTGTTCAGTGTCTTGCCGGTGCTGGACGTTCCACCCAGCACGTACACCCGGCCGTCACCACCGGTCGCCGCGGCATGCCCGGCCCGGGTAGAGGGGGAGCTGGTCGGTCCGGCGGCCCACCGGTCGTCCTTCGGGGTGTAGACCTGCACCGCCCCGGTGACGTTCCCGGCGCTGTCCCGCCCGCCGATGATGTAGACCCGGCCGTCGGGGCCGGTCGCCCCGGCGGCACCCGCGATGCCGTCCGGCAGGTCGGACATCTGGGCCCACGAGCCCTTCTCGGCCGCATCCGAACCCGGTGTGTAGGCGAAGACGTCGGTGGCCGCCCGCTGTGCGGAGCCGCCGCCAGCCCCGATGCCGCCGGCGGCCAGGATCCGGCCGTCCGGCAGGGCCGTCAGGACCGGAGCCCTGTTCGCGGGCGGCGGCGCTCCGGCCGTCGACCAGCTGTCCGAGCCGGGATCGTAGATCGCCAGGGTCTTCGCGTCGAGAACGTAGATCCTGCCGTCGGTGCCGCGGACCGCGCTCGGGTCACCCATGGCGCTCGGCAGGGGCTTCCCCGCCGACCAGCTTCCGTCGGACGGGGTGTACACCTCGACGATGTCCGTGGACTGGTTCGAGCTGCCGGACCGGCCGCCGATCGCGTAGATCCGGCCATCGAGGTCGGTCGCGGCGGCGAGATGGGTACGCGCGGTCGGCAGATCGGGCGCGTCCGTCCAGGCGTTCTTCCGCGGGTCGTAGACCTGGACCGTTCCCACCGGCGTCAGGGGGGCGACGCCCGGTGGCGACGTGGGTGAGCCGGTGCCCATCGGTGATGCGGGCGTGGTCGGTGAACCGGTCGGACTCGCGCCGGGTGATCCGGCCAGCGGCTTCCGGGTCAGGCTGGCCGGACCCACCGTCGATGTCGTCGCGGAACTTCCGGGCGTCCCGGTGGGGGCTGGCGACTGCGTCGGCGATGCGGGTGTGGCTATCGGTGAGGTGGGTGTGGCGGCCGGTGAAGTTGGTGTGGTGGTTGGTGACGCGGTCGGGCCGGGCGTTGCCGTGGGCGTCCCCGTAGGCGAGCCCGGGGCGCCGCCGCCGGCGCCCGTCTCGGCGGCTTGGCCGCCGATCGCATAGATCCGTCCGTCACATCCCGTGGTGGCCGCGAGATGGGCACGGGGAGCTGGCAGGGCGGTAACCGTCTCCCAGCTTTGCAACGGGCCGGCGATCTGGGGCAGCGACGGGCATCTGCCCGTCGGGCTGCCGGTCGGTGCTGCCGCCTCGGCCACCGAGCTGAGCAGCCCCGGCGCGGCCAGGGCTGCTGCCAGCGTGGCGGTCAGGACGAAGGCACGCGAGGCGCACCGACGTGATGTACGGGACCAGTTCATGAAGTCTCCCCCCTCTGAGGACCGCGGGTGCGGCCCTGACCGACGGGTGGATGGCATGGGCAGATGACGGTGCACGCGCGAGAACTAGCTGTACGTTGTGCATCCCGACGTTGTGCATTCCCATTGATTCGAAGAGTAATCGCCGTTGGGTTCGGTGCCCGCGGGTCCACCCGGACGGGACGAGTGGGCCTGACGCGGTGCGGGACCATCCCCCGACGGGGGTGGGTGGCGCGGGTCAGAGGTGGCCGCGGCGGACCAACAGGGCCAGGACGCAGGCCGACGGGGCCATCGGCAGCCATACCGTGATCATTCGGTAGCCGGGGGCGGCCGGCGCCACGACCACCATCCGGTCGGCCGGAAGCCCGGCCGCGAGATGGCAGGCGAACGTCTGGATGCCGCCGAGCACCGGGGGGAACTTGTCGGCGACCACCAGCACGCTCGGCACGTCGACCGGGCCGGTACCGGCCCCGGCGGGATCGGTACCCGGGGCCGGTCCGGTCCTCGCCGGGCGGATCGGCGCGTTCGGATCATCGGTGGGGCCCGGCGGGAGGGGAAGTCCCCTCACGCGTCGTCCGGCCGGCGACGAGGCTGAACGAGCCGCCAGGCAGAAGTCCTCAGAGCTTGCGGCCCACTCCGCAGAACTGCTGCACCTCGGCCGGGATACCGAGATCATTGGAGGCCGGCCGCCACCGCGAGCACGAGACGACGCCGGGCTCGAGCAGCTCGACCCGGTCGAAGAACACGGCGATCTGTTTCGCGTCGCGAAAGACAATGGGTGGTGTGGCGTTCTCGTTCCAGAACTGCCGCACCCGCTCCGCCTCCTCGGGATAGACCTCGTTGCTGGCGTGGGCGATGGCCAGATAACTACCGGACGGCACAGCATCCAGGATCCGGTGCACGATCCGCAGCGATTCCTCGGCATCCTGAACGAAGTTCAGCACCCCCAGCAGGGTGAGCGCGACCGGCCGGGTGAAGTCCAGCGTTCGGGCCGCGGCTTCCAGGATTCGGTCGGTATCCCGGATGTCGGCCTCGAGGTAGTTGGGAGTCGAAATG
>NZ_CDWRCL010000154.1:0-555 GCF_977927575.1 Frankia sp. CcCS3 | reverse complement strand
TTGGTGGCGCCCTCCGGGGTGCTGGTGAGCAGCGCTCGGGCATGCACCAGAACAAGAGGGGCGTTGTCGACGTAGACGATGCGCGATTCCGGTGCGATCTCCTGGGCGACCTCATGGGTGTTTCCGGCGGTGGGCAGCCCGGTCCCGATGTCGAGGAACTGACGGATACCTGCCTCGCCGGCCAGGAATTGCACGGCTCGGGTGAGGAAACCCCGGTCGGCGCGGGCGGTGTCGACGATGTGCGGAAGTATCTGCTGGACCTGGTCGCCCACCGCGCGGTCGGAGGCGAAGTTGTCCTTGCCACCGAGCCAGTAGTTCCAGACCCGGGCGGTGTGCGCGACATCCGAATTGAATTGGGGCTTCTCCGCCAGCCCCTCGGGGGCATATGCGTCGTCGGTCATGGTCGGGTCCTTCCTCCGCTTCGGTGGATTCTGCCTGGTGTGAGCGTAGTCCTCTGCCCGCTCGTCACCCGGCGCCGGTTCGCCGGTCCGGTGCGGCGTCCCGACAACCAGCCCGGGACCGTCCCTCTCGCGTAAACATTCACGTAGATTCGTG
>NZ_CDWRCL010000153.1:0-9706 GCF_977927575.1 Frankia sp. CcCS3 | reverse complement strand
GTTTCCTCCCCTTCGCGCGTCCTCGCTAGCCCCACTGCTGCGCGGTCAGCGCGTGGGCCCGGCCGCCGCCCTCGCGGATGATGCGGTCCCAGCCGCCCGCACCCCGCTCGGGCGACACCCAGTCCCGCATGTAGGCGGCGCGCGGCGCGGTGGGATCCGTGCGCGCATCGATGCCCATGAGCACGTACATGCTGCTCAGGTGCTTCATGTGGATGAAGAAGTGCACGCGCTCCATGGGGCCGAACAGTTCCTCGAACACCAGCGCCGTGGCGTGGCCGGTCGCGTTGAGGTTCATGTTCTCCGCGACCGTCCGGGCGAACAGCCGCGCCTCGGCGCGGAACTGGTAGCTGAAGTCGATCACGCAGTGCATGATCACGCCCGCGCTGGCGGTGGTCAGGATCCGGTCCGGATCCTGCGCGGTCTGGTGGGCCGCGCCCAGCACCTCGAACCACGGCACCGGCGAGTCGGCCTTCAGGGGGCTCAGGGACGGGTCCTTGGCCATCGCCTCGGTCGCCGTGCCGAACATGCCCCACCGCTGCGGGAACATCATGTGCTCCTCGACGCTGCCGGGTACGAACGCTGCCCCCCAGTCCCGGGCCCGCTGATGCGCCACGTAGCCGCCCAGCACGCCGTCGCGCAGGTCAGGCGCGCCCCCGAGATGGACCAGAGCGTCGTAGTCCTCCAGAGACCGCAGGTGGATCAGCCAGTGCACGCGGTCCTTGACGCCGAAGGTCTCCTCGTAGACGAAGACCGTCGCCAGGCCGTCCTGCTTGCCGTTGACGAACTGCGCGGCCTCACGCGCGAGGTCGCGCGCCAGGTCTGCCTGGCCGGCGGCGATCTGGGCCGAACGCTGCACCAGGACGCCGCAGTTACCCGAGTGCAGCACCCGGTCTACCGGCTGGCTCGTCTGGTGCAGAGCTGAGCGCACGGTGGGGGTGCCGTTGCCGACTTCGGTCACTGCTTCTCCCTCATTCTCGTGACGCGGCACCGGTGAGCGCCGCTCGTCTTTCCCGCAGCACGTGGGCCGCGCCGACCATGAGCCGCTCGGCGATGAGATCGACGTGGCGCGCGCGCCAGTCCTGCAACGGCGTCCCGGCGACGAAGCGGTTGAACGCGCCGATCGCCGGGCCGCAGTGAATCTGGAAGTTCGCCCGCTCGGCTTCGTCGCCCGCGGTGGCCAGGCGGTTGGTACGGGCGAAGTAGGACCTGAACACCAGCGCCATGCGGTGCTTGGGGTCCCGTTCGGCGCGCTCCACCTCGTCGGGACGCCCCATGCCCAGGTAGTGCTCGCGGGTCTGCTTCCACACCTGCTCCAGCGGCGCCCGGAAGCAGTCCCGCTCCAGGGCAGCCCGGGTGCCCGCGTCCAGCTCCTCCAGGCCGCCGTGCTGCCGGTAGAGCTGGTAGAGCCGGTTGGCGCGGGCCGCGAACAGCGTGCCCTTGCGGACCACCTGCACCCGCGAGCCCAGCTCGAACAGGTCGCCCGCCGGGGCGTAGGTGGTGTCCTGCACGTCCAGGCCGGACAACAGGTCCTTGACCGCGTCGGAGGTGCCCGCCTCCGGCGAGCACTGGTTGACCGAGCCGGTCATCACGAAGTCCGCGCCGAGCACGAACGCCGCCGCCTCGGGCGCACCCAGACCGCCCGACGCGCCGAGGTGCACCCCGTCGCTGTAGCCGTGTTCGGCCACCACCCGCTCGCGTAGCCGGGCCAGGGACGGGATCAGGGTCAGCGCCACTCCCCCGTCCGTGTGCCCGCCCGAGTCGGCTTCGACGCACACCTCACCGGCCACCGGCAGGCGCCGCGCCACCTCCGCCTCGCCGCGCGTCAGCGCGCCCCGGTCCACCAGGCCGCGCAGCAGGTCGGCCGACGGCGGGGCCATGAAGGCAGCCGCCACCTCCGGCCGGGACACCTTCGCCAGGACATGGCGGACCGCGACCGGCGCCCCGTCCGGCCCACGGCGCGCCCCGGCGAACCGGAACCGCACCACCGCCGGAGTGACGGAGGTGAACCCCGCCGCCTCGGCGAACCGCACGTCGTGGCGCAGCAGGACGTCCACGACCGCTTCCTCGCCCGCCGGGTCGGCCAGGTCGTGCAGCAGGTTGACGCCGTAGGTCAGGCCCGGCGTGCCGGCGAGCCGCAGCACGGCGCGTTCGACCTCGGCCAGATCGAGTCCGCCGGACCCGAAGTAGCCCAACAGCCCGGCCTGCCCGATGCGGGTGACCAACTCGACCGACGCGACCCCACGGAACATCGCACCGGCGAGGTAGGCGTACCGCAGGCCGTAGGCCGCCCGGAACCGGGCGCTGCCCAGCGCGGCGGCGTCCGGGTCGACCTCGCGTTCCGGCTAGGCACGACCGTTCGCCGCCGGTGCCGCCGGTGCCGGCGCGGCCGGTGCGGAACCCCCGACCACGACCGCGTCCCACCCGGAACGTCCGGCCGCGGCCCCGTTCGGCGCGGGGCCTTCGGCCAACTCGGCCCCGTTCGGCCCAGGACCGTCGGCCGCCGCGGCCCCGTCCGGCTCGGGACCTTCGGCCACCGCGGCCTGCCACAGCGGGGTGAGAACCCTGGCGTCGCCGACCTCGCGCGCCTCGGTGACCCCACGTCGGATCAGCTCGCGCATCGACCTCCGCCACAGCACCGGGCTGTCGATCTGCCGCGCCAGCAGAGCGGCCACCCCGCCCACCGGGTACGGCGCGGCGGTCGCGTTCGCGATCACCGGCACGGCCGGGTCACGGAACACGACGCCCGCCAGGTGCTCGCCGAACCGACGCGCCGCGTCCGCCATGTACCGCGAGTGGAACGCCGCGCTGACGGCGAGCGGGACGCACCACTTTCCGGGCAGCTCGCGGACCGCGTGGCGCACCAGACGGATCGCCTCGGCCTCACCCGACACCACCACCTGGGTGACCGAGTTCTCGTTGGCGACCTGGACCCTGTCGGCGACCCCGCACCGGTGCAGCAGCGCGGTGACCTCGTCCGGGTCGAGCCCGACCACGGCCGCCATCCCGCCACCCGCCGCCTCACCCATCAGCTCACCGCGCCGCCGCACCAGGCGCAGGCCGGTGGCGAAGTCGAAGCACTCGGCGGCGAGCAGCGTGTTGTACGCACCGAGGCTGTGCCCGGCCAGGTAGTCGGGCGGTGGTTCCCGCTCGGACACGGCCCGGTGGGCGAGGGCGTTGACGACGAAGATCGCCGGCTGCGCCCACCGCGTGTCGGCCAGCTCGCCCGCCGGGTCCGACAGACACAGCTCACGCACCGACCTTCCCAGCACGTCGTCGGCGGTGGCGACCAGTTCCGGGAACCGGTCGAACAGCTCCGCACCCATCCCTGCGCGCTGCGACCCCTGACCGGGGAAGACCCAGACCCTCATCGACGACGCCGGGGGTTCAGCCGGCCGGGTACTGGTAGGGCACCAGCAGGGTGTCCTCGATCGTGCCCGGCATGAAGGTGCGGCCCCAGCCGCCCCCACCCTTGACGGGCGAGATGTAGTCCCTGGTCATCAACGTGCGGAATTCGTCGTCGGTGCGCTCCAGGTCGGTCAGTTCCTGGTAGGCGTCGAACGACGTGAAGTGCACCAGCCAGTGCAGCCGGTCCATCACGCCGAAGGTCTCCTCGTACAGGTACGAGGAGACGCGCCCGGCGAGCCGTGCGTTGACGAGCTTCTGCCCGGCGAAGGCGAAGTGCCTGGCCTCCTTGCGGAACTCGTGCAGGGCCTGTCCGGTGCGGTGCATCGTGAGCAGGGCGTTGCCGGAGTGCAGCAGCTGGTCCTCGGACTGCCCCGTCTGCAGCAGGGCGGGGTCGACCCAGACCTCGCTGTCCTCGTGCTCGCCCTCCTCGTGCACCAGGCCGTGCTGCGGCACCAGGATGCGCTCCTGGACGCTGCTCTCCACGACGGCCCGGCCCCACATGCCCGCGCTGTTGTCGTCGACGACGCGGTCGCTCTCCAGCAGATCGATCATCTTCTCGTCGTGGTCGACCATGCGCAGGCTGATCGAGTAGTCGTTCGGCGTCTTCCAGTGGATCAGCCAGTGGACGCGGTCCTTGCGGCCGAACAGCTCCTCGTAGAAGAAGAACGAGGCGCCGTTGAGGTCCGCCCGGTTCATGTAGGTGATGACGTCGCCGAACAGCCGGCGCCCCTCGGCACTGTGCTCGTACTTGAGCTGGGTACTGCGCGCGATGATGAAACCCGCATTACCCGAATGCAGCTGCCGCTGCGGCGGGACGGGGCTCTGGGCCGACGCCGGTCGCAGTTCACCGATGACCGCCTGGCTCATCTGACCTGCCCTTCTGGTACGCCTGGTACGGAGAGGACAGCCCTGACGCTAGGGGGACGTAATGAAGTAACAAATACGTGATCGAGAGCATCATCGCAGGTCACAGGCCTGTGGAGGGTTCGAAACGCGCAAGTTATTTCATTTCGACTCCTAGGCGGGCCAGGGCTGTCCCGCCGCCCAACATTGAGCCTTTTCCATCGCACGTCTACCGGGTGAGGTTGTCGCAGGTCGGAGTCGACGACGGAAAAGTCTCACCGAGCAGGTCAACCTTTTTCGCGGCGGCTCTCCCGCAGCATCAGCGACACCAGGAACGCCACGACCACCAGCGGCACCGCGATGAGGAAAAGGTCGGTGAGGGCGTCGGTGTACGTGCCGATCGCCGCGTTCCGCTCGGTTTCGGGCAGCGCCCGCAGCGCGGGAATGCTCTCGGTCGTGCCGTCGCTCGCCAGCCTGGCGGCGAGCACCGAGCCGAGAACGGCGACGCCGATCGCCGACCCCAGGCGCTGGAAGGAGTTCACCATGCCGGTGGCCGCGCCGATGTCCTTCATCTTCACCGAGTTCTGCACCGCGGTGATGACGGGCTGCATCACACAGCCGACGCCCACGCCGAACAGCAGCGAGTACACGGCGACCAGCCAGTACGAGATGTCGACGTCCACGAAGGACAGCAGGGCCAGCGAGACCGCCAGCACCGCCGAGCCCGCCACCGGGAACAGCTTGTAGCGGCCGGTACGACTGATCAGGATCCCGGACCCCATGGAGGCGGCCACCAGGCCGAGCATCGCGGGCAGCATGGCGACGCCCGACAGGGTGGCCGAGTAGCCTCTGACCGCCTGGAAGTACAGCGGCAGGAACACGATGCCGGTGAACATCGCCGCGCCGGACAGGAACCCGAACAGGGTGGCGATGCCGACACCTCGGTTGCCGAACAGCGACATCGGCGTGATGGGCTCCGCGGCGTGCCGCTCCGCCAGCACGAACGCCGCCGCCAGCACCACCCCCGCGGCGAGCAGCGCCAACGCGCCCGGCGAGGCCCAGCCCAGCTCGTTGCCCGCCCAGTTCAGGTACAGCAGGGTGCAGGTGACCGTACCGACCACGAGCACCGCGCCCAGCGCGTCGATCTGGTGGCCGCGCTGCGGAGTCCTGACGCCGCGCAGACCGGCGGACGCCGCGAACAGGGCGAGGATGCCGACCGGCAGGTTGACGAGGAACACCCACCGCCAGCCCAGCCCGTCGGCGAAGAAGCCGCCCACGAGCGGACCGCCCACGCTGGCCAGACCGAACACCGCGCCGAACGCACCCTGGTAGCGACCGCGCTCGGCGGGCGGCACCACGTCCGCGATCACCGACAGCGCGAGCACGAACAGCCCGCCCGCGCCGACGCCCTGGACCGCCCGAAACACGACCAGGTGCCAGATCTCCTGCGCGACGGCGCACAGCAGCGAGCCGACGACCAACACCACGATGGCCACCTGGAACACCGCGCGGCGGCCGTACAGATCCGAGACCTTGCCCCACAACGGCGTCGTGGCCATGGAGGTCACCAGGTAGATCGTCACAACCCAGGGCAGGCTGCCCACACCGCCCAGGTCGCCGACGATCAGCGGCAGCGCGGTGCTGACCACCGTCTGGTCGAGGGCGGACAGGAGCATGCCGACCATGACGCCGCCCACCGCGAGGTTCACCTGCCTGGCGGGCACGGGCGGCGCCTGCGTCGACAGCTGTGCCGTGGAGTCCATGAGTACGCGGGTTTCCTCTCCCTCTGCGCGAGCGGTTCCCTGTCAGCGTGCGACCGGCACAGGGTCGACGAACCTCAGTTCGAGGAGCCCGGTGCGGCTACGCCGTGCGGCGGGAACGCCCGTCGGTCCCGCGGGTGCGCGAACCTCGTTCGCGTCGTTCCGGGCCCGGTCCAGCCACAGCCTGCGCCGCTCGGAGGCAGGGGCTGACGGGTCTGCCGGGCGCGCAGCGTGTCGGGCAGCCCGCTGACGACGACATGCGCGTTCGTGCCGCCCAGGCCGAACGAGCTCAGTCCGGCCACGCGGCGCTCCGGCGGCGCGGGCCAGTCCGTGGTCGCGGTCGCGGGCCGGAACGGTGACCGTTCGAAGTCGAACCTCGGGTTGGGACGTTCGCAGAACAGGGTGGCCGGGACGCGGCCGTGTTCCACCGCCAGCGACACCTTGATCAGCCCGGCCACACCCGCCGCGCACAGCAGGTGGCCGACATTGGACTTGAGGCTGCCGACGGCGCAGAAGCCGGTGCGGGTGGAGGTCTCCCGGTAGACCCGGGTGAGCGCCTGAAGCTCGATCGGATCGCCGATCATGGTAGCGGTGCCGTGCGCCTCGACCAGGCCGATCTCGTCGGCACTCCGGCCGGCGGCATGCAGCGCCGCGCGGACGACGTCGGCCTGGGCGGTGACGTTGGGGGTGGTGACACCGATGGTGTGGCCGTCGTTGTTGACCTCGACCGCCTCGATGACCGCGTGCACCCTGTCCCCGTCGGCCAGCGCCTTCGCCAGCGGCTTGAGCAGAACCGCGCCGCAGCCCTCACCGGGCACGATCCCGTCGGCGCGCTGGTCCATCGGGCGGCACACACCGGTGGGCGAGATCACCCCGGCCGCGCTGAACTCCAGGTACGCCTGTTCGTCCAACAGGATCTCCACGCCGCCCGCGACCGCCATCTCCGCGTCGCCCGCGAGCAGCATCCGCGTGGCCAGGTGGACGCTCACCAGGGCGGACGAGCAGGCGCTGTCCACCACCAGGTTCGGACCGGTGAGGTTGAAGCGGTGCGCCACCTGCGCGGCCAGGAAGTTCTGGTCGGACTGCAGGACACTGGGCCGCAGCGCCGCCCGCCGTCCGTAGGCGGAGATGCGCCCGCCGACCACGACCGCGACCCGGCGGCCCCACACCTCGTCGCGGGTGTAGCCGCCGTCGTGCAGACAGTCCAGGGTCGATTCGAGGAACAGGCGGATACCGGGGTCGAGGGCCGTGGCCTCCTCGTCGGTGAGGCCGAACCGCTCCGGGTCGAAGTCGGCGAGGCCGTCGACGAAGCCGCCCCACCTGCTGACGCTGCGGCCGAGCTGAGGCCGGGGGTCGTAGAGCCGCTCGGTGTCCCAACGGTCCCGGGGCACCTCGGCGACCGAGTGCCGTTCGTCCAGCAGGTTGCGCCAGAACGTGGCGACGTCCGGCGCGCCCGGGAACCGCCCGGCCATGCCGATGATCGCGATTCTGCGGTCGTCGGGATCGCAGCGCGGGGGGATGACCTCGGCTCGACCGGTCGGCGCGGGTGCGGCGCGACCGAGTTCCGGCTCGACATGCGGCGTTCCGGCTCTCTCCCCCGGCTCGGAGATGGTGACGCCCTCCGCCGGGGCGGTGAAGGTGATGCCCTCCGCCACGAGGTAGCCGGCGAGACCCGCCGCGCTCGGGAACTCCATCAGCACCGACGGCGGCAGGTGGCGGCCGACCTCGCGCTCCACCAGTTCCAGCAGCGCGGCCAGGACCACGGAGTCGACGCCGATGTCCCCGAAGTCCGCTTCGGCGTCGAAGCTCGATGCCGGGATACCCAGAGCGGGCGCGAAGATCCCCACCAGGCGCGCAGCCACGTCCTCCACGGACCTCAGCGGCTCGGGCGGCGCCGCGACCGGGCCGGGCACCGCGACCAGATCTGGCGGCGCAGTCGGGTCGGGCAACGCAGTCGGGTCGGGCGGCGCCGTCCTGGCGTCGAGCAGCGAGTTCAGGTCGAGGTCGGGCGACAGCGGCCGCACCGGGAGAACCACCCCGCCCCACGGCATGGCCACCACCCCTTCCAGCGCGTGCAACGCCTCGGCGTCGCGCAACGACCCGAGCCCGACCGGCTCACCGACGTTCGGCCCGCCGCGGCCCGACCCGCTGTCCTGCCACATCGGCCACGCCACCGACCGCAGCCACGGCCTGCCCGCCCGCGCGTGCCGCGCCACCACGAAATCCATCGCCGCGTTGGCCGCCGCGTACTCCGACACCCCGACCGCCATCCTCGGCACCAGCGCGGACACCGACGAGAACGTCAGGAAGAACGCCAGGCGGTCGACCGACGTGAGGTCCAGCAGCCGCTCCAGGGCATCGACCTTCGGCCTGAACACCGCCGCCACGGACGCCGAGTCGCCGCGGGTGAACGCCCCGGGCCGGGCCGCCGGTCCGCCGGCGCAGTGCACGACGCCACCGATCGGTCCCAGCTCGCGCCGCACCCGGTCCAGGAACGACCCGAGCGCGGCCTCGTCGGTCAACGTGCCCGTGTGCACCTCGACCCGCGCTCCGGCGCGGCGCAGGTCGCGCACCGCGCGCACGCGCTCGGCGGCAGCCGCGTCGAGCGGGCCGTCCCACCGTTCCTCGGGCGGCAGCGGATGGCGGCCGAGCAGCGCGATGCGGCGCGCACCCCGCTCCACCAGATGGGCCGCGACCCGCGCGCCCAGGCCGCGCGGGTCGCCGGTCACCACGTACGCCTGGTCCGGCGACACCGGCAGCGGCCGGTGCCGGGTCAGGGCCGGCCGCAGCACGGGCCGGTAGCGCAGGCCGTTGCGATGGCACACCTCGGCCTTCGCCGCGGGCAGGTGCCACTCGCCCCACAGCGCGGGCAGCAGCTGCTCCACACGCTCGGCAGGCACATCGGTGTCCAGCGCCGTCGTGACGACCTTCGCGTACTCGGCGCCGAGCATCCGCACGAACCCGACCATCCGGGCGCCCGCTGTGCCCGGCGGCGGGCCGTCGAGGTCCTGGAGACCGCGGGTGACGACCAGCCCTCGCAGCCCGGTGGTACGCCCCGCCGCGACGACGGCGCGGAGCAGGACGAGGCGGCGGTCGGTCGAGCCCGGGTCGTCCTCGGTCCGGTCGAGGTCGGTCAGGTCGATCCAGCCAGTGACCCGCGGCAGGCGGTCGAGGATGCCGGCCGGGTCGGCGAGGTCGTGCTCGGCGACGGGTACGACGCCCGGATGGCCCCGCGCGAGCCGGGCGGCGAGGTCCGCGGTCGTCCGCCGGGGCAGGCACAGGATGGTGTCCTCGACCGGGGCAGCGCCGGACGGGACGGCGCCGACCGGCAGCCACTGCCGTTCCACCAACGTGACCTCACGCGGCTCGGGTACCCCTGGTCGCCCCCGCAACTCCACCACCTCGGCCGGCTCGGGCGCCGCCGGTGGCTGCCGTTCCGTCAGCTCGGCCTCGGTCGGCTCGGGCGCCCCTGGTGGTCCGGGCGGAGCCGTCGGCGCGGCCGACCCGGTCAACCGGCAGGGCATCCGCGCGAACGGGTAGACGGCAGGGGCACGACCACCCGCGGCGCGGGGTGCAGGGCAGCCCAGTCGACCGCGCCGCCCGCCACCCAGTGTTCGGCCAGCGCGTCGAGGTCCCCGGTGGGCAGCCGGTCCACCGACCGCGCCGGCCGGGCCCGGCCGCGCGCGACACCGCTCGCG